>DAINRN010000177.1:4616-7211 GCA_036741815.1 Acidobacteriota bacterium | reverse complement strand
CGCCGGACTTCCGGCGCCGATGGCGCGGAAGGTCCCGAAACCGACGCGAACTAGGGCCGACCCGGGGCCGGGCCGGGCGCCGCGTCCGGGAACAGGCTGACCGCGGTGTAGCGGTCCAGCGGGAAATACTGGTTGAAGGCCGCGCGCAGGCTGTCGCGGGTGAGCGTGGCGATGCGCTCCTGGCGCCGCGCGATGGAGAGCGGGTCCCATCCGAGCATGTGGACGATCTGCAGGCTGCCCACCCAGTAGGGGTTCTGCTTCAGCGAGGTCTCCAGCTCCCGGTGCTCGATCTCCTGCACCTTCTGCACGTCCTCGGCCGACGGGCCTTCCTTCTGCAGGCGGGCCACCTCGGCCAGGGCGGCCTGGGTGAGCTTGTCCACGCTCTCGGGCGCGCTGCCGAAGCCGATTGACATCGTGCCGTAGCCCTTGAGCGGTGCCTGGTCGGAGTAGCCGACGGAGGCGCCGTAGGTGCCGGACAGCTCCTCCCGCAGGATGTCGCGCAGCCGGCTGCGCAGGAGGCTGGCCGCGCAGCGCGCCTTGAACATCTCCATCTCCTGGAGGCCCGTGTCCGCGAAGAAGGTGAGCGCGGTCTGGCTCTTCGGCTCCACGCCCTTCTCCACGCGCGCCCGCTGCGGCGTCTTCGGGAAGGCCAGGCCGCGGTCCACGAAGGTCGAGGTCTTCTTTCCGCCCGACGGCAAGGCGCCGAGGTACTGCGCGGCCAGCGGCGCCACGTCCTCCACCTTGAAGGCGCCGGCGAGGAAGAACGTGAAGTCGGCGGCGTTGGCGAAGGACCTGCGGTAGAAGGCCATGGCCGTCTCCCGGCGCAGGCGGGTCACGTCCTCGGGCTTCATGGAGCGCGCCGTGTAGTGGCCGCCCGTGTTGAGCTCGCGCGCCTTCTCCGCGAAGACGCTCTCCGGGTCCTGGGCCTGGTTGATGACCGCGCTCATCAAGCGCTTGCGCAGCACCTCGAAGGAGTCGGGCCGGTCGTTCGGCTGCGTGAAGACGAGGTACACGAGCTGGAGCGCCGTCTCCAGGTCCTTGGGCGTGCTGGCCCCGGAGACGCCGTGCGTGGAGCTGCCGACGTAGGGCGAGGCGCTCACGAGCTTCCCGGCCAGGAGCTTGCCGAGGTCGTCCGGGCTGAACCCGCCGAAGCCGGCCTCGCCGGCCGCCGCCGCCGAGACCGTGGCCTCGAGATAGTCGGTGGGCTCGGCCACGGAGGCCCCGCCCAGGGCATAGGAGGAGAAGACGACCTGGTCGTTCTTGAAATCGGTGGGCTTGAGCCAGACGCTCACGCCGTTGGAGAGCGTGAGGACGGTGACGCCCAGCGCGTCGATCGTCCGCGTGTCGGTGATCCGGCCTGTCGCGGGCTTCTTCTCCAGCAGCTCGCGGCCCGCCAGCTTGTCCTCCCAGGGGCCGATGGGGGCGGCGGAGGACTCCGCCACCGCGGCGCGCAGCTCGTCACCGGTGGGGGCGCGCAGGCCTTCCTTCTGGGGAGCCGTGGCCAGCACCACGCGGTTGTCGTCGTGGACGAGCGTGCCCGTCAGGGCCCGGACCTCCTCGAGCGAGATGCCGGGGAGGAGCTGCTGGACGAGGCGGTACTCGGTCTCGATGCCCGGCGAAGGCTCGGCGTCCAGGAAGTGGGAGACGTACTCGCGGGCGTAGGACCCGCTCTCGGTCTTGTCGCGCTCGAGGAACCCGCGCTCGTAGGCGGCGAGCATGGACTTCTTCGCCCGCTCCACCTCGGCGGCCGCGAACCCGTGGCGGCGCACGCGCTCGGCCTCCGTCACGAGGGCCCGGAGGCCGGCCTCGATACCGCCGTCGGCCACGCGGGCCGACAGCGCGTAGGTGTCCACCGTCTGTCCGAGCGCGCCGCCCGAGGAGGAGGCCCCGAGGAAGGGCGCGTCGCTCCGCCGGGCCACCTCGGAGAGCCGGTCGTTGACCATCGAGTGGAACAGCGCCTGGACCAGGTCCTTGCGGTAATCCCCGACCGTCTTCTCCTCGATGCGCGGGTGCTTGAAGATCAGGCTGACCGCCGAGCCGCGCGCCTCCGGGTCCGTGGCCACGGCGACCAGAGTCTCCGCATGGCGGGGCATCTCGTAGACGGGCAGCGGCGGGAGCAGCGCGCTCTTCGGGATGTCCCCGAAGCTCGACTTGACGGCGGCCTCCACCGCGTCCGGATCGATGTCGCCCACGGCCACCAGCGCCATGCGCTCCGGCCGGTACCAGTCCCTGTAGAACGCGCGCAGCCGCTCGCTGCCCGCCCCGCGGATCACCTCGGGGAGGCCGATGGGCAGGCGCTCCGCGTAGCGCGAGCCGCGGAAGAGGACGGGGAGCTGCTGCCGCTGGATGCGCGAGCCCGCGCCCTGGCCCAGGCGCCATTCCTCGAGGACGACCCCGCGCTCCTTCTCGACCTCCGCGTCCTCGAGCGTGGCCCGCGCGGCGAAGTCGCCCATGGCCAGGAGCCCTTTTTCCAGGAGCCCCGGCTTGTCGGTGGGGACGTCGAGCATGTAGACCGTCTCGTCGAACGAGGTGTAGGCGTTGGCGTCGGCGCCGAAGCGCGCGCCGATCGATTCCAGGTAGGCCACCAGCTCGCCG
>DAINRN010000177.1:0-4606 GCA_036741815.1 Acidobacteriota bacterium | reverse complement strand
GCAGCCAGTTCGCGTCGTCGCGGTTGGGGAACGCGGGCTTGAAGTGCGCGCCGCCGTTGAAGTTCATGTGCTCGACGAAGTGGGCCAGGCCGCGCTGGTCCTCCTCCTCGAGGACCGACCCGGCCTTGACCGCGAGGCGGAGTGAGACGCGGTTCTCGGGGCGGCCGTTCTTGCGGATGTAATAGGTCAGCCCGTCGGGCAGGCGGCCCGTCCGGACGGCCGGGTCGAAGGGGAGCGCCTCGTCGAGGCGGACGGGCGCGACGGCGGGCGCGGGCGCCGCTGCCGGCGCGGCCTGCGGGAGGGCGCGCGCCGGAAGCGCCAGGCCCAGCAGGGCCGCGCCGATCGTCACCATCCACGCCCGTCGTCTCATCGTGTCCTCCAGCCGGCTTGCCCCAAGGCTAACCCGGGCGGGTTTCGGCTCCGCCGTGCCGCCGGGTTAAAGTATGTGACTCCGGAGGACGCATGAGGCTTTCGCAGCGGATGGCGCGGCTCGGGACCGAGACCGCCTTCGAGGTGCTGGTGCGGGCCCGGGCCCTGGAGGCCCAGGGCAAGAACGTCGTTCACCTCGAGATTGGGGAGCCGGACTTCGACACGCCCCCGCACATCGTCGAGGCCGGGGCCCGGGCGCTGAAAGGCGGCGCCACGCACTACGGGCCCTCGGCGGGGATCCCCGACCTGCGGGCGGCCATCGCGGAGGACTCCTCGCGCTTTCGCGGCGTGAGGGCCACGCCCGAGATGGTGGTCGTGACCCCCGGCGCGAAGCCGATCATGTTTTTCGTGATCCTGGCCCTGGTGGACGAGGGTGACGAGGTGCTGTACCCCAACCCGGGGTTCCCGATCTACGAGTCGATGATCCGCTACATCGGGGGCAACCCGGTGCCCGTCCGCCTGCTGGAGGAGAAGGCCTTCAGCCTGGACGTGGACCAGCTCTGCTCCAAGGTCGGCCCGCGCACGCGGCTCATCATCCTGAACTACCCACACAACCCCACGGGCGGGACCATCCCCGAGAGCGGGCTGCGGGCCATCGCGGACGTGGCCGCCAAGCACGGGGTCCCCGTGCTCTCCGACGAGATCTACGGACGCACGCTCTACGACGACGAGCACCGGTCGATCGCGGCCCTGCCCGGCATGGAGCCGCTGGCCATCATCCTGGACGGCTTCTCCAAGACGTACGCCATGACGGGCTGGCGGCTGGGTTACGGGATCATGCCCGCGCCCATGGCCCAGCTCGTGGCCAAGCTCCAGACCAACGCCACCTCATGCACCGCGACCTTCACCCAGATGGCGGGGGTGGAGGCCCTGCGCGGCGACCAGTCGGCGGTGGCGCGGATGGTGGAGGAGTTCCGCCGGCGCCGCGACGTCATCGTGGACGGGCTGCGCCAGATCCGCGGCTTCTCCTGCGTGCGTCCGAAGGGCGCCTTCTACGTCTTCCCGAATATCACGGGCACGGGCTTCTCCAGCCGAACGCTGGCCGACCGCCTCCTCGACGAAGCGGGAGTGGCCTGCCTCTCCGGCACGGCCTTCGGCGAGTTCGGCGAGGGCCACCTGCGCTTCTCCTACGCCACGAGCATGGAGAACATCCAGGAGGCGCTAAAGCGGATCAAGGCCTGGGTCGAGCGGTAGGGGATCAAGGCATTCCAGGAACCATGAAAATCGAAGTTCCGACTTTCCTTTTTCATGGTGCGCGCCGCCGGCCATCCTAGCCCAGCACTACGCAAGAGCCTTTCTTTACAGGCTTCGTTATTAAAGGTTCGGGCCGTATCCTTTAATAGCGCTGCCACGGCGCACCGCACGCACAAGACGACGGTCTTGGCTCGCTTATACTGGCGGCCCCATGACCTTCCGCATCTACGCCACCTGCGACATCGGCGGGGAGGCCCTCGACCGGTTGCGGCAGAAGGGCTGGCAGCTCGAGGTCTACGACAAGGTGGAGCCGCCGCCGAAGGAGCTGATCCTGGAGAAAGTCCGCTCGGGGATCGACGCCCTCGTCACGACGCTGCGCGACAAGATCGACGCCGAGGTCTTCGCGGCGGGGAAGGCGGCGGGCCTTAAGGTCGTGGCCCAGGACGCCGTGGGCTTCGACAACATCGACCGCGCCGCGGCCAACGCCCACAAGATCCCGTTCAGCCACACGGCCGACGTCCTCACCGACGCCACCGCCGAGTTCGCGTTCCTCATCATGGGCTGCGTGGCCCGCAAGACCTGGCCCTCCGAGCAGATGGTCCGCGAGAAGAAGTGGTCCACCTGGCACCCCTACCATCCGTGGCTGGGCGACGAGGTGACGGGCAAGACGGTGGCCGTGATCGGCACCGGGCGCATCGGCAAGAGCTTCATCAAGAAGGCCGTCGGGTTCGACATGGACGTGCTCTGCCACGACCCCGCCTACCAGGACCACAAGTTCGTGGAGGGCGTGCGCCGGGTCATGAAGCTTCGCCACGAGGAGGGGCTCACCCCCCGCCTGCAGACGATCGAGTACGTGCCCTTCGAGGAGGCCCTGAAGCGCGCGGACTTCGTCACCCTCCACGTGGCCCTGACGCGGCCCGGCGAGTCCGAGGAGCCGACCTTCCACCTCATGGACGAGCGGCGCTTCCAGATGATGAAGCCGACGGCCTACCTGGTGAACACCTCGCGCGGCCCGGTCGTGGACGAGAACGCCCTGGCCAAGGCCCTCCACCAAGGGTGGATCGCGGGCGCCGCCCTGGACGTCTTCGAGAAGGAGCCGTTGCCCGCCGACAGCCCCCTGCGCGACGAGCGGCTGGCGCTGAAGCTCCGCATGTTCCACCACTTCGCCTCGGCGGCGCAGGCCACGCGGCTCTCGCCCGACCCGAACGTGGGGATGGCGGGGCGCACGGTCCAGGCCGTCATCGACGTCCTGGAGAAGCGCTACGACGGGGACCCGAAGAAGATGCCGTACATCGTGAACAAGGAAGGCTTCTAGCCCCGGCCGTCCAATGCCCGGCCCGCTCGCTATCGCCGCCCTGGCGACGCTTGCCGCCATCCCGCCGCCTCAGACCACGGGCTCGGCCAGGCACGAGGACGAGACCCGCAAGGCATTGGCCGCGGTCCTCGACCGGCAGGTCCAGGCCTGGAACCGCGGCGACCTCGAGGGCTTCGTGTCGGTGTACGCGGAGGACGCGGCGTTCGTGTCGCCCACGGGCCTGACGCGCGGGCGGCAGGCGGTCCTGGACCGGTACCGGAAGCGCTATCCCGACAAGGCGGCCATGGGGCGGCTGTCCCTCGAGATCGTGGAGACCCGGCTGGCCGACGCCCACGCCGCGTCATTGGTGGCCCGCTGGACTCTGGCCTACCCGGACAAACCGACCGCCGCGGGGCTCACGCTGCTCGTCCTCCACGCGCGCGGCGGCACGTGGCTCATCGTGCAGGACGCATCGATGTAGCGCGGCTGCCTACTGCGGGTTCTCGCCGATGCTGACCAGGACCAGCTTCTCGCCGCACGGCGCGAACTCGTAGAAGTTGAAGAAGGCCGCTCCCTTCGGGTCCTTCCCCCGTGCCCCCACGCCATTGTTCGCCGTCGTCTCCTCCGGAGTGCCGGGGTCGAGGAAGTGGGCGGCGTGCGCGGCGAGGTCGGCGGTGATGTCGGGAAGGCCGCGGATGGCCTCGACCTGGCGCCGGTCGAACCCCTGCGCCCTGAGCAGCGCCTCCAGGTCCCCCGCCCGCGCCGCCCGCCGGACCTCCGTATAGGCCGCGACCAGCTCGCCTTCCGTCGGCGTCCGGCGGCCCGCCTCCCGCATGCCGTGCACGCGCTCGCCCTCGGTCACCTCGCCCATCGTGGGCCTCGACACGGGCAGATCGAAATCGAATTGCCCGTAGCCTCGGTAGGCCAGCGTCCCGGAGACACGGCCGTCCTTCTCCTTGCCGCCCGTGATCTTCCAGCGCCCCGCCTCCTCGCGGCTTCGGCCGCCGTAGGGAGTGCCCGCGGCCAGGTACTTCGAGCGGCCGGCGGCATCGAGCTCGATCTCGAGGTAACCCGAGTTCCGGAGGACAGTGAGCGCGCGGGCCTCGGTCATGGGGCAGGCCGCATCGACGAGCACCGGCGAGGCGATGGGCTTCTCGGTGACGTAGACGACCGTGCCCCCCTTGGCGGGGTAGGCGATCCCGTCCGCGAGGTCGAAGGCGCCGGTGTTGACCTCCTCGTAATGTCCCTTGACGGGTGCGGGATAGGTGAAGGTCGCGGGCGCGGTGGCCGCCGCCGGCCGCGCGGAAGCCGGTGCTTCCCGGCTGGCGGGCGCCGGCGCGTTGCAGCCGGCGATCGACCAGGCGACCGCGACCACCAAGGTTGAGCGTGGGCTCATGGCGAGCCGGAGCATGACCCGCGTCATCCGGTGTTCTGCAGCCCCGCCGCGATGCCGTTGATGGTGAGGGCCACGAGCCTGTGGAGGGGCTCGTGGTCCGGCGAGCCCCCGGGCAGGCCCCGGAGCCGGCCGAGGAGGCACACCTGCGCGAAGCTCATCGGGTCCACGTAGGGGTTGCGGAGGCGGATGGACTCACGCAGCACCGGCGAGCCGGCCAGGATCGCGGGTTGCCCGGTCACGGACAGGACCGCCGCCTCGGTGCGGCGCCACTCCGCCTCCACGGCGCCGAACAC
>DAINRN010000176.1:4374-7220 GCA_036741815.1 Acidobacteriota bacterium | reverse complement strand
GACACGCAAGCCGGACCCCACTCGTACGCGGCGGCTCTGCTCGCGGCTGGATCGGTGGTAAACGCGGTAGACCGCGTACTCGCGGGTGAGCTGGACCGGGTATTTTGCGCGGTTCGCCCACCGGGTCATCACGCCGAGGCGGACCGCGCAATGGGATTCTGCCTCTTCAACAACGTCGCGGTGGGCGCGGCCCGCGCGCTGGCCGCGGGGCTCCGCCGCGTGGCGGTCGTGGACTTCGACGTCCATCACGGAAACGGCACGCAGCACATCTTCGAGGACGACCCGCGCGTGCTCTATGTCTCCACGCACGCCTATCCGTTCTATCCGGGGACGGGAGGCCTGGACGAGGTCGGCGAGGGGAAGGGCGAGGGGTTCACGGTCAACCTCCCGCTGCCGGGGACCATGGGCGATGCCGAGTACGGTCGGATCTATGGCGAGATCGTCGAGCCGGTGGTCCGGGCCTACGACCCCGAGCTCGTGCTCGTCTCCGCGGGCTTCGACCCACACCGCGACGATCCCCTGGCGGGCATGGCTGTGACCGAGCGGGGGTTTGCCAGCATCGCGGCAAGCTGCCTGGAGGGAGCATCAGGAAGCGCGAACGGACGGGCCGTCTTCGTGCTGGAGGGTGGCTATGACCTGGACGGGATTGCGGCGTCATCCGCCGCGGTCATGAGGGTACTGTTGGGCGAGACCGTCGGGATAGGCGGAGACCCCGCATCGCGGATCGACCCGCTGATCGACCTGTTCCGCAAGCACCACGGCCAATACTGGCCTTCACTCGCGCGCTGACGCGCGCCAGCGTGTGATGCGCGCGTGTGTGGGATAAGATCGTTACTTTGACTGACTTGTCCTCATGAAGCCTTACGAGTTCGACGACATCGAGACCCGGTGGCAGAAGCGGTGGGCGGATGCCCGCGCCTTCGAGGTCACCGAGGACTCGTCGCGGCCGAAGTTCTATTGCCTCGAGATGCTGCCCTACCCGTCGGGCCACATCCACGTGGGCCACGTCCGCAACTACTGCATCACGGACGTCGTGGCCCGCTACAAGCGGATGCGCGGCTTCAACGTCCTGCACCCGATCGGCTGGGACGCCCTGGGCATGCCGGCGGAGAACGCGGCCATCCAGCGGGGCGTTCACCCGGAGAAGTGGACCCGGCAAAACATCGCCGCCATGAAGCAGCAGCTCCAGCGCATGGGGTTCAGCTACCCCTGGAGCCGCGAGATCGCCACCTGCGACCCCGACTACTACCGGTGGAACCAGTGGTTCTTCCTTCGCATGCTGGAGCGGGGGATCGCCTACCGCAAGAAGGCCGCCGTCAACTGGTGCCCGTCGTGCCGCACCGTGCTGGCCAACGAGCAGGCCGAGGGCGGGGAGTGCTGGCGCTGCCACAGCAAGGTGGAGGAGCGCGAGCTGGACCAGTGGTTCCTGAGGATCACCGCCTACCAGGACCAGCTGCTGGACGACATGTCCCAGCTCCGGGCCTGGCCGGAGCGGGTCCTCGTGCAGCAGCGCAACTGGATCGGCCGGTCGGCGGGCGCGGAGATCGAGTTTCCCGTGGAGGGGGGCGAGCCCATCACCGTCTTCACCACGCGCATCGACACGATCTACGGCGCCACCTTCCTGGTGCTGGCGCCGGAGCACCCGCGGCTGGACGCCCTGGTGGCCGGGATTCCCGACGAGGCCCGCGCGCGGGAGGCGATCGCGCGCCTGCGCTCGCAGGACCGCCGCGCGCGGCAGGCCGGGCAGGTCGAGAAGGAGGGCGTCTTCACCAGCCGCTACGCCACGAACCCCTTCAACGGCGAGCGCATGCCGATCTGGGCCGGGAACTTCGTCCTCATGGGTTACGGCACGGGCGCGATCATGGCGGTGCCCGGCCACGACCAGCGGGACTTCGAGTTCGCCCGCAAGTACGGCCTGCCCGTGCGCACCGTGATCCAGCCGGAGGAGGCCGCGGGCGGCGGCCCGCCCTCCGACGCGGCCTACGAGGGCCCGGGCACGACGGTGGAGAGCGGCCGCTTCAGCGGCCTCGCCTCGGACGACGCCATCGTGGCCATGACCGCCCATGCCCAGGAAAACGGCTTCGGCCGCGCCGCCGTGACCTACCGCCTGAAGGACTGGCTCATCAGCCGCCAGCGGTACTGGGGCACGCCCATCCCCGTGGTCTACTGCGACAAGGACGGCGTGGTGGGCGTGCCGGACGACCAGCTGCCCGTGGTGCTCCCGCCCGACGCGCCGTTCACCGGCGAGGGCGGCAATCCGCTCGAGAAGGTCCCGGCGTTCGTCAACGCGCGGTGCCCGCGCTGCGGCGGCCCCGCGCGCCGCGAAACCGACACCATGGACACCTTCATCGACTCGTCCTGGTACTTCTACCGCTACCTCTCCCCGCGCAAGGACGACGGTCCCTTCGACGAGACGTCCATGCGCTACTGGTTCCCCATCGACCTCTACGTGGGAGGCACGGAGCACGCCATCCTCCACCTCGTCTACTCGCGGTTCTGGACGAAGGTCATGCGCGACCTGGGCCTCGTGCCGTTCGACGAGCCGGTGACTCGGTTGTTCCCGCAGGGGATGGTCCACAAGGACGGCGAGGTGATGTCCAAGTCCAAGGGCAACACGGTGGCCCCCGACGACGTGATCCGCGCCTACGGCGCCGACACCCTCCGCCTCTACGTCCTGTCGGTGGCCCCGCCCGAGATGCCGCTCGAGTGGAGCGAGGAGCACATCGAGGGTTCGTTTCGCCTCGTGCAGCGGGTCTGGCGGCTCGTCGACCGCCACGCCGAGGCGCTCGGCGGCGCGCCGCGGACGGAGATGCCCGCGAGCCTCGCCGGTGGGCCGCGCGACCTCC
>DAINRN010000176.1:2000-4364 GCA_036741815.1 Acidobacteriota bacterium | reverse complement strand
CCTGCGGCTGTACATCCTCTCCGTGGCTCCGCCGGAGATGGCCATGGAGTGGACGGATGCCAACATCGAGGGCGAGCGGCGGCTCATCAACCGGCTCTGGCGCCTGGTGGACCGTCACGCGGACGCCGTGGCGGAGGAGAAGGGCCGGGCCCTGCCCGCGGAGCTGCCCGCCGCGGCTCGCGAGCTCCGCCGCAAGGTGCACCAGACGATCCAGAAGGTAACCGGGGATGTGGACGAGCGGATCCACCTCAACACGGCAGTGGCCGCCTTCCACGAGCTGGTGAACGAGGTCTACCGCGTCGAGGCGGACGTCTCGGAGGGCCCCGGGCGCGCCGTCCTCCGCGAGGCCCTGGAGACGCTGGTCCTCCTCATGAACCCGTTCACGCCGCACGTCTGCGAGGAGATGTGGGGGCGGCTCGGCCACGCGGAGGGGCTGGTCGGCCATCCGTGGCCGGCGGCCGACGAGGCCGCGGCCCGCGAGGAGGCGGTGGAGCTGGCGGTGCAGGTGAACGGCAAGGTGCGCGGGCACGTGCTGGTCGCGCGCGACGCCACGGAGGAGGAGGTGCGCCGCGCCGCCCTCGAGGAGCCGAAGGTCCGCGAGCATCTGGCCGGCCGGAACATCGCGAAGTTCGTGCTCGTCCCCGGAAGGCTGGTGAGCGTGGTGGTGCGGTGAAGGCGCGGGCCCTGGCCGCGGCGATGGCGCTGGCGCTCCCCGCCTGCGGCTACGCGCTGGTGGGGCGGGGCACCGCCACCGACCCTTCCATCAAGAGGATCGGGGTCCCCACCTTCAAGGACACGACGGCCAAGCCGGCGCTGGACCAGAAGATCACCCAGAAGGTGATCGAGGAGCTCCTGAAGCGGGGGCACTTCGACGTGGTGCAGACCGCCACCGGCGTCGATGCCGTGGTCGAGGGCGAGCTCGTGTCCTACAGCGTGGTGCCCGTGGGCTTCAGCGAGGAGGGCACGGGGGCCAACAAGACGCAGGCGAGCCGCTACGCGATCGCCCTGACCGCGCGCGTGAAGTACTCCAAGGTGGGCGCGGAGGAGCCGATCTGGGCCACGGACTCCTTCCAGTTCCGCGACGAGTACGACATCGGCTCCGACCCCGCGACCTTCTTCGACCGCGAGGACCAGGCCCTCGACCGGCTGGCGACGTCCTTCGCGCGCAACCTGGTGGCCGCGATGCTCGAGGCGTTCTAGAGGTGGCGGCGCGGGGAGCGCAGGCGAGGCTCCACGTGATCTCCGGATCCGACTCCAAGCGGGCCCTCGTGGTCCGCAACGCCGACGCCCTGAAGGGCGACGGGGAGGAGATGGTCGCCTATCTCGATGATCCCGATCAAAACCTGTCCCTCATTCTCTTGACGGTAAAGCCGGACAAGCGCAAGACGGTCTGGAAGCGTCTCCTCGAGGGCGCGTCCGTGATCCCCGCGGATCCCCTCAAGGGGCGGGCCCTGCGGGCCCGCGTGCAGGAGCGGGTACGTCAGCGGCGCATGGCGCTGCGCGAGGACGGCCTCGAGGAGCTGCTCGAGCGGGTGGGGCAGGACCTGCGCCGCCTGATGGGGGAGCTGGACAAGCTGGAGGCTTTCGCCGGGGAGGCGCCGCTGTCCGCCGAGGACGTGGCCGCCGTCCTGGGCCGCGGGCTGGCCCCGCCCCTCTACCGTCTGGGCGACGCCTTCGCGGGGCGCCGCGGGCGGGAGACGCTCGAGGTCCTGCAGGCGCTGCTGGAGGAGGGCGAGGTGCCGCTCAAGATCCTGGGCACCTTCCACCGCTCCTTGCGCCAGGTCCGTGGGGCCGTGGCCCTGCGCGGGAGCCGGGCCGCGCGCGAAGAGATGGTCTCACGCCTGGGGGTGCTGCCCTTCAAGGTGGGGGGCGTCCTCGAGGCCTCGCGCCGCTGGTCCGAGGGCGACCTGCGTCAGGCCTTCGTCGCGCTCGACCGCGCGGACCGGCGGATGAAGTCGGGGTCGGAGCCGCGTACGGCGCTGGCCGCGGCGGTGGCCGAGGCCTGCGCGGGGGAGAAGGTCAGGTGCGCGATCCCGCGAGGGCGTTGACCTTGCGGGAGAGCCGGCTCTTGTACCGCGCCGCGGCGTTGTCGTGGATGACGCCCTTCTTGGCCGCGCGGTCGATCTCGCCTACCGTCTCACTGAGGGACTTCCTGGCCGCGTCCGCATCGCCCTTGGCAATGGCGGCCCGCAGCTTCTTCACCTGGGTCTTGACCTGGGAGAGGTTCTTCCGGTTGCGGGCCCGGTGCTTGAGGCTCTGCCTCATCTGCTTCAGGGCCGACGAGTGATGCGCCAATCGACTCCTCCTTCAGCGACGCCCCAGTGGACGCCAAAACAAGCAGTCTACCCGTCTTGAACGCGCCGG
>DAINRN010000176.1:0-1990 GCA_036741815.1 Acidobacteriota bacterium | reverse complement strand
CGGTCAACGGACTGCCGCCGGCGGGCGGTCACATGCGCGCCGCCGGCCTCATCTCGGGCCTGACCCTCCTCTCTCGGCTCCTTGGCCTGGCCCGGGAGCAGGTCTTCGCCGCGCTCCTGGGCGCCGGCCTCTACGCCGACGCGTTCCAGGCCGCGTTCCGGATCCCGAACCTGCTGCGCGACCTCTTCGCGGAGGGCGCGCTCTCCGCGGCCTTCATCCCCACCTATGCCCGCGCGCTGGCGGAAGGCGGCCCGGCCCGGGCGCGCCAGTTGTCGTCGCGGCTGCTCACGCTCCTGGCCGTGGTCCTGGGGGCGGTGGTGCTCCTGGGGCTGCTCCTGGCCCGGCCCCTCGTCCACGCCCTGGCCCCCGGCTACGAGCAGGTCGCGGGCAAGGCCGAGATCACCGTCCTCTTGACCCGGATCATGCTGCCCTTCCTGCCCATCGTCTCGTTCGCGGCGGTGGCCATGGGGATGCTGAACGCCGAGGAGCGCTACGGTCCGCCTGCGCTGGCGCCGGCGATCTTCAACCTGGTCACGATCCTGTGGGCCGTGTTCCTCTGGTCGATGGGCATGGACCTCGCCAGCGTCGTCATCGGATGGGCGGCGGGGACGCTCCTCGGCGGCCTGGCCCAGTTCCTCGTCCAGGTGCCGCCCCTCGTGCGCGGCGGATGGCGGTTCCGGCCCGAATGGGCGCCGGGCGATCCCGGGATCCGCGCCATCGGCCGCCTCATGGCCCCCGCCACCATGGGCCTGGCCGCGGTGCAAGTGAACATCTTCGTGAGCACGATCTTCGCGTCCCACGAGCCCGGCGCCGTCTCCTGGCTGACGTACGCCTTCCGTATCCTCTACCTTCCCATCGGCGTTTTCGGGGTCGCGCTCGGCACCATCGCCACCACCGGCCTCGCCCGGCGGGCCGCGGCCGGCGACATGGAGGGGATGCGCGAGACCCTGCGGCAGTCGCTGCGCATGGTGGCCTTCCTCACCCTGCCCGCCACCGTCGGCCTGATTGTCCTGGGAGTGCCCATCATCCGGCTGCTCTTCGAGCGGGGACGCTTCGGCCCGCACGACACGCAGAGCACCTACGCCGCGCTCGCGCTCTACGCGGGCGGCCTGGTGGCGTACACCGGGGTGAAGGTGCTGGCCCCCGCGTTCTATTCCCTCGGCCGTCCGCGCGTTCCCCTGCTGGCCAGCGCGCTGGCGGTGGCCACGAACCTCGTCGTGATCATCGCACTCCACCCTTGGATGGGCTTTCGGGCGGTGGCGCTGGGGACCAGCCTGGGCGCGCTCGTGGACGCGGTGATCCTCCTCGTGATCTTCGACCGCCGCGTCGGCCTGCGCGGCGGGGGGATGAGGGCACCCTTGGCCAAGATGGCCGCCTCCGCGGTGGTGATGGCTCCCCTGGCCTGGGGTGCCGGGCGCGCGCTCGAGCGCGCCTTTGGCACGAGCGGCCTGGCCGCCCAGGCCCTGACCGGACTCGGTCCGGTGGCGGTGGGCGCCGGGGCGTACCTGGCCCTGGCGGGCGCCCTGCGTATCCCCGAAGCGGGCACGCTTTTCGACATCCTGCGCGGGAGACGGTCCGGATAGGCTGGGCCGGGCGCGGGCGCCCGGACCGCCACTCCTGGGACTCCTGGAGCCGCCCCCCACAAAGTATTGTGGTCCTCGGGCCATTCATGCTACCGTCTCCGAGGCTCGCGCCCGACGCGGTGGGGCGCTCACGGAGGCGCGATTGAAGATGCCACGACATCGTCTCGTTTCCGCGCTCGTCCTGCCGCTCCTCTTGTCCTGTGCGGGGCGCGCCGCGGCGCAGGACGAGACGACGGGCCCGGAGCGCTACGGCCTGCGCCTCGAGTACCGCGAGTACCGGCCCACGGCCACCGGCGACCTGCAGATGGGCGCGAACGGCGAGGCGGGGACCCTTCTCGACATCGTGGACGACCTCGGCATCCAGGACGAGCGGACCTTCGACGCGCGCGTCACGCTGAAGGTCAAGG
>DAINRN010000175.1:1122-7230 GCA_036741815.1 Acidobacteriota bacterium | reverse complement strand
TGACGGACGACGGCCACGGTGAAGGCCGCCGCCGCCAGCAGGATCAGGATCGGGCCCTGGAAGGCGAGCAGGGCCACCAGCCGTCCCGTGAAGAGCGGGACGAGGGGGGCGGCGGCCAGCAGCAGGAGGAGCAGCGGCCGCCGCACCGCGGGCGGACGGCGGCGCAGGAGAAAGGCGCCGCCGATCCCGACCGCGGCCGCCAGCAACAGCCGGACCGCGCCGGGCGGATCGGAGACGCCCCGCCACAACCCGGCGGCGGTGGGCGCGGCGTGGACGCGTGCCTGCCAGAGCGCCACGGGCACGGCCAGGGCCAGCGCGACGCCGGCGTCGAGGCTCAGCGACGCGCGGTCGGCTCGCCCCACTTGAGCTTGGTGCGGAGGACCTCGAAGTAGTCCCGCCCGGGCGCCTTCACCAGCCGGATCGCGTGGGCGCTCCGCGTCACCGTCACCGTGTCCTGCGGGGCGAGCGGGAAGCCCTGCTGGCCGTCGAGAATGATCTGGACGTCGCCGTCCCGCGCGTCGCGCAGGCTCACCTCGATGGAGACGCCGTCGCCCACCACCAGCGGGCGGTTGGAGAGCATGTGCGGGCAGATCGGCGTCAGGACCACGGCGGGCAGCGTGGGGTAGAGGATGGGGCCGCCCGCGGCCAGGTTGTAGGCGGTGGACCCCGTGGGCGAGGAGACGATGAGGCCGTCCGCCCGGAACGAGGAGACGAAGGCCCCGTCCACGGCCACGTCGAGCTCGATGATGCGCGAGAACGCGGCCTTGGTGATGACCACGTCGTTGAGGACGTCGCCCTCGCTCTGCGGCTTCCCCCCGCGCCGCACCACCGCGTGCAGCATGCGGCGCTCCTCGAAGCGGTAGCTCCCGGAGAGCACGCCCTCGAGCGCGGGATACAGCTCGGGCAGTGTGATCTCGGTGAGGAAGCCCAGGCTGCCGAAGTTCACCCCCAGGACCGGGATCGGCTTCTCGACCACGTGGCTGGCGTGGAGCAGGGTGCCGTCCCCGCCCAGGACCACCAGGGCATCGGCCTGCTGCGCGACCTCCCTGCCCGAGGCGACGGTACAGGCGGCGGCCAGGTCCTGCACGAGGCGCGCGGTCCGCTCCTCGAGACAGACGCCCACGCCGCGCTCGCGCAGCCAGTGGATCAGCTCGCGCAGGGTCGGCCCGGCCTCGCCGAGGTCCGGCCGCGCCAGGACGCCGACGCGGCTCACGGCGCCACCGCCCTCTGCACCATCGCCTCCAGCGCGGCGTCGGGAAGCGCTGCCCCCTCGCGGCGGAGGTGCAGGAAGAACTCGCGGTTGCCCTCGGCGCCCGTGATGGGCGAGGCCGCAACGGCCACGACGGAGTAGCCCTGCTCGTGCTGCGTGGACCAGGCCACGTCGCGCACCGCCTGCATGTGGAGCGCAGGATCGCTGACCACGCCGCCGCGCCCCACCCGGAACCGTCCCACCTCGAACTGCGGCTTGACGAGGACGAGGGCGTCGGCCCCGGGGGCCAGCACGCCGCGCAGCGCGGGAAGGATCTTGAGCACCGAGATGAACGAGACGTCGAGGGTGGCGATCCCGCACGGCTCCAGGACCTCGCGCGAGGAGAGCGAGCGGGCGTTCACCCCGTCCACCACCACCACGCGCGGGTCGGCGCGCAGCCTCTCGTGGAGCTGGCCCCGGCCCACGTCCACGGCGTACACCCGGAGGACGCCGCGGGCCAGCAGGATCTCGGTGAACCCGCCCGTCGAGGCCCCCACGTCCACCGCCACCCGGCCCGCGGGCTCCACGCCCAGCGCCTCCAGCGCGCCCGCCAGCTTCACCGCCCCGCGGCCGACGTGGTCCGGTCCCGGGAGCAGCGACACGTTGGCCTCGTCCGCGACCGCCGTCCCCGGCTTGGTGGCCGCGGCCCCGTCCACCTGGACCCGTCCCGACATGACCAGTGCCTGCGCCTTCTCGCGCGATTCCACCAGCCCGTGGTCCACCAGCCAGACGTCGAGACGGGTGCGCGACGGGGCCGGGCTCACGCGCGGCGCTCCACGATGAGGCGGGCCAGCGTGTCCAGCATCTCCCCGCGCGGACCGAGCGGTGCGATGGCCTCGCGCGCCTCGGCCAGGAGCTCCGCCGCGATGCGGCGTGCGCCGTCCAGGCCGTGGACGCCGACGTAGGTGGCCTTGCCCACCGCGCTGTCCTTGCCCGCGGTCTTGCCGAGCCGCTCCGCCCCCTCGGTGGCGTCGAGGATGTCGTCCACGACCTGGAAGGCCAGGCCGATGGCGGAGGCGTAGCGCTCCAGGCAGGCACGGGTGGAGGCGGAGGCTCGACCCAGGACCGCGCCCCCGCGCACGCAGGCCCCGAGCAGGGCTCCCGTCTTGGCGCGGTGCAGCCGCTCGAGCGTCGCCGCGTCCACCGTGCGCCCCTCGGCCTCCAGGTCCTCGACCTGTCCGCCGATGAGCCCCGTCGTGCCGCAGGCCTCGCCCAGGATCGCGGCCGCCTGCAGGCGCCGGCGCAGCCGGTCGCCGTCGGCGTCCGCCGGCAGGTCCGCCATGAGGTGGAACGCGCGGGTGAGCAGGGCGTCACCCGCGAGGATCGCGATGGCCTCGCCGAACACCTTGTGGCTCGTCGGCTTGCCCCGCCGCAGGTCGTCGTCGTCCATGGCGGGCAGGTCGTCGTGGATGAGGCTGTAGGTGTGGACCATCTCCACCGCGCAGGCGAAGGGGAGGACGTCGTCGTCCAGGGCAGGAGCACCCGCGGCCTCGGCCGCGGCCAGGGCCAGCAGAGGACGGACGCGCTTGCCCCCCGCGAAGAGGCTGTAGCGGATCGCCCGGTGGATCGTCTCCGGCCACGCGGATGACGGCGGCAGGGACCGGTCCAGGGCCGCCTCGATCTGGCGCCGTCGCTCCTCGAGGGCCGTGGCCGCGCTCGGGGCCTCTGCCTCCGCCGGCGCAGAGCGGCGGGCGCGCTGCATCAGGGCTGCCCGAACGGCGTCTTCTTGGGCCGGCCCTGGTCGTCCAGCACGAGGTCGCCGCGCGCGTCCTTCATCAGCAGCTCGATCCTGCCCTCGGCCTCCTCGAGCTTGGCGTGGCACAGGCGGGAGAGGCGGATCCCCTCCTCGTAGAGCTTCAGCGACTCCTCGAGGGGCAGCTCGCCGCGCTCCAGGCGCTGCACGATCTCCTCGAGCTGCTTGAGGGCGGCCTCGAAGGTGACGCCCTGGGGTTCGCTCACGCGGGGTCCTTCCCGGTGACGGCCGCGCGCAGCCGGCCGCCGTGGACGCGGATGGCCAGCTCGTCGCCCGGGGCCACCGCCGCCGGGTCACGCAGCAGCCGGCCCCGCGCGTCCCAGACGAGGGCGTACCCGCGGGAGAGCACGGAGAGCGGCGAGAGGCCCTCGAGCTGCGCCGCGCCCCTTCCCAGGGCGGCCCGGCGGGCATTCATGTCGGCCCGGGCCAGGGCGCGCAGCCGCTCCCGCCCCGCGGACAGCCTCTCCCTCCGCGCGGCGATCTGGCGGTCCCAGCGGAACGCCTCCGCGCGCTCGCGCCCGCGGCGCAGGCGGTCGCGGGCGCGCTCGAGCTGACGGAGCAGGCCCGTCTCCGCGCGGCGCGCCAGGTCGTCCACCCGCTGGGCCTGGCCGCGGAGGCGGCCGCGCTCGGCCGTGAACACGCGGTGCGAGGTGACGCTGGCCACGCGCGCGCGCACGCGGGTCATGCGCAGCCCCGCGGCGGCGGCCACCCGGCGGGCCAGGTCGTCGATGCGGGCGGAGATGTCGGCCTTGGCCTGGATCACGCGCTCCGCCGCGGCCGAGGGCGTGGGCGCCCGCAGATCGGCCACGAAGTCCGCGATCGTGAAGTCCGTCTCGTGTCCGACGGCGGAGATGGTGGGGACCCGCGACGCGGCCAGCGCCCGCGCCACCCTTTCCTCGTTGAACGGCCAGAGGTCCTCCAGGCTGCCCCCGCCCCGGGCCACGATCACCACGTCGAGGCCGGGCACCCGGTCGAGGGCGCGCAGGCCCTGCACGATCTCGGCCGCGGCCTCCGGTCCCTGCACGCGCGCCGGGTACACGAGGACCTCGAGGTTCGCATAGCGGCCCGCGAGGACGCGCAGGATGTCCTGGATGACCGCCCCCTGGGGCGAGGTCACGATGGCGATCCGCCGCGGGAGGACCGGCAGCGGTCGCTTGCGGGCCGGCGCGAACAGGCCCTCTTTCTCCAGCTTATCCTTCAGCTCCTCGAAGGCCTGCTGCAGCGATCCCTTTCCGAGCGGCTCCAGGACCTCCACCGAGAGCCGGTACTCACCACGGGGAGCGAACACGCCCAGCGACCCGCGGGCGAGCACCCGCAGCCCGTCGCGCGGCTTGAAGCGGACGAGGCGCGCGGCGCTCTTCCAGAGCACCGCCTGGATCTGCGAGCTCTCGTCCTTCAGCGAGAAGTACCAGTGGCCGGAGGCGGCGGTGCGGAGGTTCGAGACCTCGCCCTCGACCCAGACGTCGAAGAACTCGACCTCGAGGGCGCCGCGGATGCGCTCGGTGAGCTGGGTGACCGTCCACGCCGGCCGCGGGCTCGGACGGGGGGCGTCGCTCGCTCGCCCGCCGCCGCCGAAGTCCAGGCCCTTCTGCTCCATGCCCGGGGAATTCTCGCACGAGGGACCCCGTCCGTGTGTTGGGTCCCTCGTGCGCAAGCCGGTCGTGTCCCGCCCGAGCACCTCCCGGTTCATCAGAACCGGTCCGCCAAGAAGAAAGGGCGCGCAGTTCCGTGTGACCTGCGCGCCCCGTACGGCAACCTCGCGGTCTTGTCTACTTCTTCTCGGTCGTGGTCGACGTCTTCTTGACCGCGGGCGTCTTCGTCATCGCGATCACGGCCTGGTGCTCGCCCTTCTCGTTGTCGCGGCACGTCAGCGTCCACATCTCGCCGGGCTTGACGCTCTTCATCTCGGTGATGGCCTTGCCCTCGGCGGGAACGGTCTTGTTCTCGCCGGACTCGGACTTGATGGTGATGGTCTTGGCGGCGGCGTCGGTGGAAACGATCTCTGCCCCCTCGACCTTGTGGGTCTTCACGGCGGCCTTGGCCGCGTGGGTATGGGTCGCGTCCGTGGCCTTCGACTCCGCCTGGGCGGGAGCCGGGGCCTTGACGTCCTCGGACTTCGGCGCGTCCTGCGCCACGGCGACGCCGGCCGCGAACACGAAGCTGATCAGCAAAGCAAACTTATTCATCGGGTTTGATTTCTCCTTAAAGGGTTTCCGGACGGTCCCGGACCCGTGGGTGGTCCGAACCGGATCACCCGGTAAATAGGCAAGGGCGATGCCACGGCTCGCACCGCGGGCCGCGGCCGATCGGATGGCGGATCAACGAATTAGAGGCAGGGGCGAAGGGCGGCTCAGTCCGTCCCTGCACCTTTTCGTGCAGTCGCCGCACCATCCGGTGCAGCTTCGGCCTGGATCTTCTCCATCCGGTACTGGAGCGTGCGGCGGCTCAGGCCCAGGAGCCGCGCCGCGCGGGACACGTTCCCCGCAGCCTTGTCGAGGGCCTTCAGGATCAGGCCGCGCTCCAGCTCGTCGAGGTCGATGCCCGCGTCCGGGATCTCGAGGTCCATCGGCCCGCGCGGGGCGCCGATGCCGGCCCGCACCGCCGCCGGGAGGTCCTCGGGCTCGATGACGGCGTCTTCGCTCAGGAGCAGCGTGCGCTCGATGACCGACTCGAGCTGCCGCACGTTTCCCGGCCAGCCGTAGGCGGTGAGGACGGAGAGCGCGGCTTCGCTCATCTCCTTCTTGTTAGCGGGGTCGGTGTATCTGGCCATGAAGTGCTCGACGAGCAGCGGGATGTCCGTGCGCCGGTCGCGCAACGGGGGCAGCACGATGGGGATCACGTTCAGCCGGTAGTACAGGTCCTCGCGGAAGCGTCCCTCGCGCATCGCCTTCTCCAGGTCCTGGTTGGTGGCGGCCACGATCCGCACGTCGATGGGCACGCGGTCGGTGCCCCCCACGCGCAGGATCTCGCGCTCCTGGAGGGCGCGCAGCAGCTTCACCTGGAGGTCGCGCTTGAGGTCGCCGACCTCGTCCAGGAAGAGCGTGGACCCCGAGGCTTGCTCGAAGAGGCCGATCTTGCGGGCGTCGGCGCCGGTGAAGGCCCCTTT
>DAINRN010000175.1:0-1112 GCA_036741815.1 Acidobacteriota bacterium | reverse complement strand
GCTTGGCCTGCGACGCCTCGTGCAGGTCGCCCACTTCGTCCAGGAAGATGCTGCCGCCGTCGGCCAGCTCGAACTTGCCTCGCCGCAGCCGGTCGGCGCCGGTGAAGGCCCCTTTCTCGTGGCCGAAGAGCTCGGCCTCGAGGATGCTCTCCGGCAGCGCGGCCGCGTTGACCGCGTAGAACGGCCTGGCCTTGCGCTCGCTCTCGTGGTGGAGGGCGCGGGCCACCAGCTCCTTGCCCGTCCCGCTCTCGCCGTAGATGAGGACGGTCGACCCCGATGCCGCCACCTTGTGCACGATGCGGAAGACGTCCTGCATGGAGCCGTGGGCGCCCACGATGTTCCGCACGCGGAACCGCTCGCGGAGCTGCTCCTTGAGCATCCGGTTCTCGCGTACGAGGTGGCTGCGCTCCATGGCCCGGCGGAGCACCACCAGCACCTCGTCCTTCTCCAGGGGCTTGGTCAGGTAGTCGAAGGCCCCCTTCTTCATGGCGTCCACGGCGCTGTCGATGGTCCCGTGCGCGGTCATGAGGGTCACGCACAGGCCCGGCTGCGAGGCCAGGAGCTCGGAGAGCAGCTCGATGCCGCTCATGTCCGGCATCTTCAGGTCCGTGAGGACCACGTCGAAGGGCTGCGTCCGCGCGGCCTGCAGGGCCTGGCGGCCGTTCCCGGCGGCGGTCGTCTCGTAGCCCTCGGACTCCAGGATCATCTGCAGGATGTCGCGCTGCCGGCGCTCGTCGTCCACCACGAGGACGCGTCCCTTCATCGGGCCACGGCCTCGCGCGGCCCCTCGGGGACGATCCCCTCCGCGATGAGGGGCAGGACGATGCGCGCGGTGGTGCCGCGGCCGGGCGCGCTCTCCAGGGTGATGGACCCGCCGTGGTCGGCCAGGATCTTGCGGGTGAGGGCCAGGCCGAGGCCCAGCCCCGCGTCCTTGGTCGAGAAGTAGGGCTCGAACGCGGCGCGCACCTCCTCGGCCGACATCCCGCGGCCCCTGTCCGTCACCATGATGGCCAGCGCGTCCGCCCCCGTCTCCCGGGCGCGGCGCACGTCCACGCGGAGCTCCCCGCCGCCGGGCATGGAGTCCACCGCGTTGATCATCAGGTTCAGGAAGC
>DAINRN010000174.1:0-7266 GCA_036741815.1 Acidobacteriota bacterium | reverse complement strand
CGCGGCCTCGGCGGCGTCGAGCGCGGCCGCGCGCACCGACAGGGCGGCTACCCCCAGCACCGCGCTGCGCGCCCACCGCCACCGGGCCAGGGCCGGAGTCTACCGCAACCGCGCCGGCCGGCGCCGGGCCCGGAGGGCTTGGGGAACCGTGTTACCTTCTCGGGATGAGCGCCCGGGACCGCGTCGTCTCCGCTGGGCTGGCCATCGCGATGCTGGCCGCTTCGGGGATGGAGGCCCGGGCCGCCGCCGCGCGCGGCGCGAGCCGCCGCCAGAAGCGGCCCGCCGCCGCCCACCGCGGCTCGACGCGCGGCTCGTCGGTCGCGCTGCCCTCGGTGGTGGTGCCCGCCGGCGCGTCCGCGCGCGACCTTGCGGTGACGGAGGCCGCGCAACGGGCCCTGGGCGGCGCGGGTGGCGCGGTCGTGGCCATGGACCCCCGGAGCGGCCGCGTCCTCGGGATCGTGAACCCCCGTTCCGCCGTCCAGCGCGCGTACCAGCCCTGCTCGGTCTTCAAGATCGTGGTGGCCATCGCCGGTCTCACCGAGGGCGTGATCACGCCGTCCACGCTCATCACTTGTGACGGAGGCTGCTGGTTCTGGCCGGGCCACGGCCCCACGGACCTGCGACGGGCGCTGGCCAACTCGTGCAACCCCTACTTCCAACGCGTGGGCGAGCGGCTGGGATACGAGAAGATCCAGCGCTATGCGCAGCTGCTGGGGCTGGGGACGAAGTCGGGCATCAACGTGCCCGGTGACGAGGCCTCCGGCCGGATGCCGTATTATGTCGGCCAGGCCGGCGTCGGCAAGCTCTCCAGCCACGCGGAAGGGATCACCACTTCGGCCGTCCAGCTCGCGGTCCTGCTCTCCGCGGTCGTCAACGGCGGGGCCGTCTTCCAGCCCCAGCTGAGCGCCGCGGAAGGGTTCACGGCCAGGGAGCGGTGGCGGCTGCCCAGCGGGACGGTCCTTCGCGGGCTGGCCGACGGGTTCCTGAGCGCGGTCAACGAGGGCAGCGCCGCGGAGGCCTTCGACCCCGACATCGTGGTGGCAGGGAAGACGGGCACCTGCGCGGGCCTGGGGTGGTTCGCCTCCTACGCCCCCGCCGACAAGCCGGAGATGGTGATGGTGGTGTTCCTGCCGTCCGCCACCGGCCACCAGGCCTCGAGCGTCGCGGGGCGGATCTACCAGGAGCTGTACAAGGGGCCGCCCGCGGCGGTGGCGGCGGCCGGCGCCGACGCCGCGTCTCCCCTCGGCCGCCGCGCCGGCGGCTCGAACCCCTAGTAGGACTTCTCGAGGTCGGCGCGCAGCTCGGTGGGCTCGCCCGGCCGGATCTCCACGTCCTGCTCCACGGTCCTGTAGCCCGGGCGGACGATCTCGATGTGGTGGCGGCCCGGAGGCAGCGGCATCCCGTCGAGGTCGCGCGCGGTCCCGCGGAACACGGCGTCGACGTAGATCGAGGAGTCGGGCGGGCGGACGTCCACGCGCAGCCGCCCGGCGCCGGCCTCCTCCCCCAGGCGGGCGTAACCGGCGGGGCGCGCGGCCACGTCGGGCTCACCCACGACCTCCTCGGGCTCCTCGCCCTGGCCGCGCACCATGTCGTAGTGCAGCTTGATGGTGTGGTTCACGGGGACGTAGACCCGGAAGCGCTGGGTGCGGTAGCCGTTGAGCTTCAGCGTTATTTCGTGGCGCCCGGTCGAGAGGTGGAGCCGCTGGAAGATGCCGTCGAAGTCGTCGGCCACGCCCGCGTAGGAGCCGTCCACGTACACCTTCGTCTTCTCGGGCTCCACGATCACGCGCACCGACCCGACGTTCGGGTACCCCTGTCCATAGGCGCCGGAGTCATACGGCTGCCCGGAGTCGCCGGGATCTCCCCCGTAGCCGTAGTAGTACGCCGGGTAGCCGAAGTACAAGGAGCCATAGTACGGATACCCGTACCCGTAGTCGTCATACCCGTTGCCGTAGGTATACCCGGTCCCGGTGCCCGCTCTCGGGTGGCGTCTCTGCGCGGGCGTGGGATCGGAGGCGTCGCGCGACGCCGACGAAGACGAGGAAGAGGACGACCCGTTATGCTCCGAGGCGGAGCTCGAAGAGGACGAACTCGAAGAGGACGAGGAGGACGAGTGATGCCGGGCGCCGGCGTCCGACGAACCGCCGGAGGAGCCGTCCCGGCTGCGGGCCTTGTCGGCGGCGGACCCGAAGCGCGCAGCCATCACCAGCGCCGCGAGCAGAAGCGCCCGTCGCATCATGTGTGCCTCCTTGGTCCACGCCCTCGTGCAAGCCACATGCCGTGATGATCCCCCTCTCCGGAGATGCTTAACGCCATCGCGGTCATGGCGTTAGCGGCGCGCGGGGGGGCGCGGCGCTGTCCCGTGGCAAGGACGGGGCGGAAGGAGAGAGGACACCGCCGGTCTATACTGGCCGCGCCACAGCGATGCCACGCCTCCTCCTCTCCTGCGGTGAACCTTCGGGTGATCTCTACGCCGCCGAGCTCGTCGGACACCTCCGCCAGCGCGTGCCGGGCCTCGAGGTGGTCGGGCTGGGAGGCGACCGGCTGCAGGCCCAGGGCGCGCGCCTCACGGCGCACGTGCGCGACCTCGCGGTGGTGGGGCTCCTTGAAGTGGTCTCGCACCTCCCGCGGCTGCGGCGCATATTTCGCGCGGTCCTGGCCGAGGTGGACGCGCGCCGCCCGGACGTGGCCGTGCTCGTGGATTACCCGGACTTCAATCTCCGCCTGGCGCGGGAGCTCCGGCGCCGAGACATTCCGGTCCTCTACTACGTCTCACCTCAGGTATGGGCCTGGCGGCGGGGACGACTGCGCGCGATCCGCGAGACCGTCTCCCGGATGCTCGTGATCTTTCCGTTCGAGGAGACGGTCTACCGCGAGGCGGGCGTGCCCGTGACCTTCGTCGGGCACCCGCTGGTCGACCTGGTGCGGCCGGCCGAGGACACGGCGGCCTTCCTCGCGTCCTGCGGTCTGGATCCCGATCGCCCGGTGGTGGCGGTCCTGCCCGGGAGCCGGCGGAAGGAGGTCGCCCACAACGTTTCCCGGCTGGCGACCGCCGCGGAGCTGCTCCTGAAGAGGAAGCCGGAGCTGCAGTTCCTGGTCGCCCTGGCGCCGTCCCTGGATCGGGCTCCCGTCGAGCGCGCCTTCGCGCCGTCGGGCGCGCATCTTGTGGCGGGAGCGACCCACGCGGCGCTGAGTGCCGCCCGACTGGCCCTGGTGGCGTCGGGCACGGCGACGGTCGAGGCGGCGCTCCTGCGCGTCCCCATGGTCGTCGTCTATCGCGTGTCGTCCCTGACCTACGCGCTGGGCCGGCCCCTGGTGAGCGTGCCGCACTTCGCCATGGTGAACCTGGTGGCGGGACGCGCGATCGTGCCGGAGCTGATGCAGTCCGACTTCACGCCGGAACGCGTGGCGGCCGAAGCGGCCGCCCTCCTGGAGGATCGCGAGCGCTACGAGCGGACCCGTAAGGACCTGGAGGAGGTATGTCGTCGACTGGGCTCGCCGGGCGCCTCGGCCCGGGCGGCCGCCATCGTTTCCGACGTGCTTCGAAGGGCATAAAACCCTTGACAGAAGCTCGTTTCCGTGGGATTGTTTCACACGTTTTCTAGGCGGAGGGTGCTGTGAGGGTAACTCGGGCGTTCGCGCTCGTCGCAACGGTCGGCTTGACCCTGGGCGGCTGCCAGACCCTCACCGAGGAGTTGCCCGCAAAGCCGTCCAACCCGCCGGTCCAGATCCCGGTCCTGCCGATCATCGTGCCGCCTGCAAACATCCCCGACGTGCCGACCGGTGGTGGTGGCGCGCCGCCGCCGCCCCCTACGTCGGAGCCCGCGCCGCCGAACCCCGGCGCCCCGCCGCCGCCTGGAGGCGGTGGACCTCCGGGGCAGATCCCGAACAACTCCTCGCCCGTCACGAAGGTGGGGGCGAAGGTCTACTTCCTGGAGTGCGATGGGCAGCAGGTTCCCGAATCGGAGTTCGCGACCTCGGCCCAGGTCGGGTGCCGCATCCACTTCGACTGCACGCCGAAGGACGCGAACAACAACCCGACCCAGGCGCAGGGCTATCCCGAGTGGAGCTTCAGCCCGGGCAGCCTGGTGGACGTCGGGAACGTGAACGACTTCACGCCCACCGCCACCGCGAAGTCCCCCGGGAACCTGACGGTCTACGTGGTGATCGACGGGGTGACCTCGAACACCATCAACATCAACCTGTACAACTAGTCGCCCGCGTCCACGCGCGGCGGCCGGCACGGCGCAGAATCCGCGCGTGCCGAGACCGCGCGGCCGCCCGCCGCGAACCCGTCATCCGCTGATCGCCGCGGTGCGCCGCATGCTGGGCCCGGAGCGGGCGGCCGGCGCGCGCGCGTACCTCGATCTCCTGGACGACCGCCTGTCGGCGCTGGCAGGCCTGGCCGAGCGTCGCCTCGACGGCGACCTGCGGGTGAGCCCTGCGGACCGGGCCGTGGCGCGGCGCTTCCTCGCGGGGCACGAAGGCGCGTGGGACGACGGCGACGAGAACCTCGTCCGCGGCTACCTGGACCGCTGGCTGCGCGAGGGCGACGACCCGCTGGTCGCCGCCGCGCGTGGCCTCGCCGAAGCCGCCGGCGCGCTGGCCGCCATGGACGCGCGGCCGGAGACCCTGTGGTTCTTCCTGTGGGAGCTGGAATCGGTGCTCTCGGCCGTTGCTGACAACCCTGGCAGACCTTGCTAGAATCCCGCGACTCGAGCCGGAGCCGGTCGGAGGGTGTCGATGGCCAAGCGGATCCTTGTGGTCGACGACGACGAGAACATCCTGAACCTCGAGAAGACGATCCTCGGACAGAAGGGCTTCGAGGTGACCGGCGCAGCGGGCGGGGTCGAGGCCCTGAAGCTCCTCGGCGAGCGGACCTTCGACCTCGTGCTGCTCGACGTCATGATGCCCGAGGTGGACGGCTTCACCGTGTGCCGCAAGATCAAGGAGGACCCGAGGCTGAAAGACATCCCGGTGATCTTCCTGACCGCCAAGGGCGGCGGCGAGGCCCTGGCCGAGGGCTTCGAGTCCGGGGCCATCATGTACATCAACAAGCCGTTCACCGCGAACAAGCTGCTGACGATCGTGAACACGATGCTGGAGTCCGGACAGAACCTCTAGCGTCCGCCTGCCTAGCGCCAGTCCTTCAGCTTCTTCAGTAGCTGGTCCACGCTCAGGAGGCGCTCCTTGCTGTCGGAGTCGCGGCGCAGTACCGCGTGGTACCAGCCCTTCATCCCCACCGGCGTGTACAGCTCGCGCCCGATGCGGAGCCGGCCGCCGGAGACGAGCTTCAGGAAGACCTGCTCATAGGCGGAGCGGGTCAGCCGCCGGTCGGGGAAGGGGATGGGGTCCTTCCGCGTGCGCCGTTCCGAGCCGCGCCTCTGCGCCATCCGCCGCCGCGGGGCGGCGTCGCGTCGGGGTGACTTCACGGCCGCGGGACGGGGTCCAAGGGTGCCCGTCTCGAGGAGCGGGACGGGAGAGCCGGCCTCGGCCTCCGGTTTGGCGGCGGCGACGGCGGGCGCCGCCGCGGGGGTCCCGTTGGTGATGCGCTCCCGGTGGCGGGACTCCACGTACGCCTCGAACGTCCCCACGTTCCAGAGCGTCCGCGCCGCCGGCTCCTTGCGCCGGTCATCGTGGGACCGCAGGGCCGAGATCACCATCCCCCATCGGCAGAGCCGGCCGACGTCCTCGTAGGCGCTCGGCCGGTCGGGCAGCTCCAGGAGCGACCTGGACCGGCCGCGAAGGATGGCGAACAGAAGCCGGAAGCTGAACGGATCCGAGAAGCGGCGGATCGCACGGCGGAACATCCAGGCCGTCTCGCGCGCCATCTGCCGCAAGGACCGGGTCCGCCCGTCGCGGGTCTGCCAGATGCGGGCGTCGATGTCGCTGGTGAACGGGCTCTGCGGAAAGTTGAAGTCCTTGGTCAGCCAGCCCTTGCGCGTGGTGTGCCTGCCGGGCACCACGCCCGCCACCACGGGGATCCGCTGCGCGTCCAGCACCGACAGGTCGTACGAGGGCCAGGTCATCACCTCGCGGACGACGCCGAGGACGAGGGTGGCCGTGGCGATCATCAGGCCGGGATCCGGCGTGAAGTCGGCGGTGACCTCGATGCGGTTGCCGCGGGGCCGCACGCCCACGCCGGTGGACCGGCGGTTGGTGCCGACCACCGCCACCGGCACGGGCAGGACGTAGGCCAGGAGCAGGGCCAGGGCCTTGATGTCGCGGCCCGGCCCCTGCTCGTCGGGCCGCAGCTCGAAGGAGACGTTGTAGTGCGTGCTGTAGGCCTTGAGGCGCACCTGCCGGCCCTGCCGCGCCTCCCACTTCGTGAGCTCGTTGCGCACGAAGCCGATCTGCTCCCAGAGGTTGCGCACCACGCGCGCCGTGCACCCCGGCGCCAGCTCGATGACGGGCGTGACGACCTCGATGACGCCCCGGTCGAAGTAGACGGCCCCGCCGGTCGGGAGCTGGAAGGAGCTGCGCTCGCGCTTCAGGAGCGGCGCGTCGATGAAGGCCCCCGGCGTTCCCCAGTACTTCCGGGGGTCGATCTCGACGCCGTCGATGAAGACGTTGAATTCCGCCTCGAGGCCCATCACCGGCATCCGCAGCCCGGTGGCCGGCGCTCGCCCCGGCCCGCGGGCGCGGCCCGCCGGGGCCTCGAGACACGCAGTCTCCTCGTAGCCTTTCTGCTTCTTCTTGTCGTCTGCGTCGCCGGCAGGCGATGCTGGCATCTTTTTCAACGCGGTCCCGACCGCCGTGGCGGTGCGGGTGTTCTCGGGCAGGGATCGAGCAAGAAGCGGGCCAGTGGGCAGGCGGGGCGAGACGCCCGCCGCGAGGCAGGATCAGTCGTCCGGGGTGTCGGTAAGGGCGGCGTCCGCGGCGAGCGACGCGGCGACGGGCAGGCGGCGGTCCGCCCGCCGCCGCTCCTCGAACGCGAAGCGCTGGGACTCCTGCGGCAGCTCGGACCGGTCCTCGCTCATCTCCCGCGGGACGAGCGACACGTAACCCAGGTCGAGGTGGATGTGGTCATCGGTCTTCCCGATCTCGTGGCCGTAGGTCATGACCCAGAGGTCCCCGCTCGTCTCTTCGGCGATGCGGTTGTACTTCTCGATGGTGTCTTTCTCGTTGAGGACGTGCGAGCCGATGCGGTACAGGTCCGCGGCGGTCCCCCACATGTGCGGCGTGGCCCCCACCGCCAGCTTGTGCGCCGGGGAGCGGTAGCCGCCGTTGACGGCCAGGTGGATGGCCGCGCCCACCGCCTCGCGC
>DAINRN010000173.1:0-7280 GCA_036741815.1 Acidobacteriota bacterium | reverse complement strand
GATGAGCAGGACCAGCATCACGTCGATGAGGGGCGTGATGTTGATGTCGGACATGGAGTCGGAATGCCCGGGCTTGGTGGCCTCGTGGGAGTGGACGATCCACCGCCGGTGACGCCCGGACTTGGGCGTGGGCACCACGTCGTAGGGAGGCGCCGGCTGGGAGGGCGGATTCGGGTTCTTGAACTCGGGCATCAGGCTCCCCCCTGGACCTTCTGCTCCGCGATGAGCGCCACCTCTTCGACGCCCGCCTCGCGGCAGAGGTCCATCACCTTCATGACCTCCGCGTACGGCAGCTCGGAGTCCGCCTTCAGAAAGACCACCCGGCTTCCCTCCGGCACGTCCTCCAGCTTCTCCTTGAGCAGGCCCACGAGGTCCGGCTGCTTCTCCACCCGGACACCGCCCAGGAACGTGCTGCTGTCCCTCTTGATGGCCACGGTGATGCTCTTGGGCTCGTCCTTTTTCTCCTTGGTGTTGCCCGCGGTGGGCAGCTTCACGTCCACGCCCTTCTGGAGCATGGGCGTGATCACCATGAAGATGATGAGGAGGACGATCATGATGTCGGCCATGGGGGTGACGTTGATGTCGGCCATCACGCCGCCCTTGCTGCCTCCGACATTCATTGACATCGGGATGCTCCTTGGGACGGACCCGGCTCCTACGCGCCCTTCTTGATGAAGTAGTCGAGCAGCTCGGAGCTGCTGTTGTCCAGCTCCACGTTGAAGCCCTCGACCTTGCCCGCGAAGTAGTTGTAGGCCCAGACCGCGGGCACCGCCACGAAGAGGCCGAAGGCGGTGGTGATGAGGGCCTCCGCGATCCCGGCCGAGATGGCGGCGATGCCGCCCGAGCCGGTGAGGGCCATGCCCGAGAACGCGTTGATGATCCCGAACGTGGTGCCGAAGAGGCCCACGAAGGGGGCGGTGGATCCGATGGTGGCCAGGCCGGAGAGCCCGCGCTTGAGGTCGGCCAGCTTCACGGCGGTGGCGCGCTGGATGGCGCGCTTGGCCGCGTCCACCGCGGCGTCCTTGTCCCGCTCCGCCTCCCCTATCTCCTGCTGGTACTGCCATTCCTGCAGCCCCACGACCAGGACCTGGGCCAGGTGGGAGTGCTTCACCTCTTTGCCGTGGGAGGCCTCGATGGCCTCCTTGATCTTCCCCTGCTTCAGGAAGCGGGCCACCTCGGGGGCGTACTTGCGCGACTGCTTCGTGGCCTGGGAGAAGGTGTAGTACCGCTCGATCATCACGCCGATGGAATAGATGGACATGACGGCCAGGACCAATACCACGGCCCAGGCCACCCCGCCCATGTGCTCGGCCATGCTCCTCAGATCAAACTGCATGCGTCCTCCTGGATGGTGTCTGCGTCGTCTCCGTCGTCGTTCCCCGTCTCAAGACAGCCGGAAGTTCACGGTCACGGTCATTATGACCGGCACGGGAACGCCGTTGAGGAGGGTCGGCGTGTAAACCCACTGCTTGACGGCCTCGATGGCCGCGGCGTCGAGGAGCGGGATGCCACGCAGGACCTTCACGTCGGTGACCTTGCCCTGGGGGCTGATGGTGCACTCCAGGATCACGACGCCCTGCACCCGGGCCTGCTTCGCGATGTCGGGGTAGGTCGGCTTGACGTCCTTGAGCTTCTTGGGCTCCTTGATATTGCCGCCCACGCGGACGGCCTGCGAGGGCGGGGGCGCGTCCGGCAGCCCGCCCACCACTCCGCCCACCACGCCTCCGGGCACGCCGCCCTCCACGCCGCCCGGCACGCCGCCCTCCACGCCGAGGTCGATCCCCTCGTCGGGCTTGACCTGGTCGGGCACCTCCACCGGCGCCGTGAACTTCGGATTCTCCTGAGGCACGGGCGTGGGAGCGACCTTCGGCTGCACCACGGCCTTGGGCGCGGGCGGAGGCGGAGGCGGCGGCGGAGGCGGCGGCGCCGCGGGCTCCACGAAGAACGCCTTCACCGCGGAGGTGGGCTCGGGCAGCTCCTCCGAGGTAATGAGCGGCACCACCACCACCACCAGCAGCACGAGGGCGTGCAGCGCGATGGAGACCGGCAGCGTGTAGGACTGGCTGGTCTTGTGGGCGACCACGTCGGATTCGATCAGATCCTCGAAGAGCCGCTGCCGCATCCGCGCCTCGATTCTTGCGGTCCCGTCCCGTGGGTGGGGGAAGAATTCGATTCTAATGCGGCTTTTTTGGGGGTGTCAAGACATCCCCGCTCCGCCGCGTCCCCCTCACCCCGGGCGCGACCGTGCTTCCTCTTGGACACCGTGGCCACGGCCGGGGTTCCCGACTCGCGTTGACCCCCGGGCCGACCCGGCTATCATGGGGCCGCGTCGCGTCGCCGTCCGACCATCCCATGACCCTTTCCGCCGGTCGGGACCTGCCCCTCTGGACCGTCCTGCCCTTCGCGGCCTACCTGGCCGCCCTCGCCCTCGTGCCGCTCGCCCGGCCTCGTTTCTGGGAAACGAACCGGAACAAGCTCGCGATGGCAGCGGCCTTCGCGCTCCCGGTGGCGGCGGGGCTCGTGGGGGCCGGCCTGGGCCCCTGGCTCCTCCATAGCGCCGCCGAGTACGCCGCCTTCATCACGCTGCTGGGCTCGCTGTTCGTGATCTGCGGAGGCGTCCACCTCCGGGGATCGCTGGCGGGGACGCCGCTCGCGAACACCAGGCTCCTGGCCGTGGGAGCGGTGATGGCCAGCCTGGTCGGCACCACCGGCGCCTCCATGCTGCTCATGCCCCCCCTGCTGCGCGCCAACGAGAGCCGCCGGCGCAAGGTCCACATCGTGGTCTTCTTCATTTTCATCGTGTCCAACGGCGGGGGCATGCTCACGCCGCTGGGAGACCCCCCGCTCTACCTGGGCTTCCTCCGCGGGGTGCCGTTCTTCTGGACCCTGCGCCTCCTCGGACCCTGGGCCCTCGTGAACGGCGCGCTGCTCCTTATCTTCAACCTCCTCGACCAGCGCATCCTGGAGCGCGAGGAGCGGGAGCGGCCGGGCTCGCAGCTCGAGGAGGCGCAGCGGGTGAAGGAGCCGCTGCGCCTCGAGGGCCGGCGCAACCTGGTCTACCTCGCCGGCGTGCTGGGCGTCGTCTACCTGTCCGGCCAGTACGGCGCGCGCGTGCATGTCCACGCACCGCTGCTCCTGCAGATCGGCGGGATGGCGGCCCTGGCCGCCGCGTCCCTGCTGACGACGCCCCCGTCCATCCGCCGCGCCAACCACTTCACGTGGGGCCCCATCCTCGAGGTGGCGGCGATCTTCGCGGGCGTGTTCGTGACCATGGTGCCGGCCCTCAAGGTCCTCGAGGCGCGGGGCGCGGACCTCGGCCTGACCCGCCCCTGGCATTTCTTCTGGGCCTCCGGACTCCTCTCGAGCGTCCTCGACAACGCGCCGACCTACCTGACCTTCGCCTCGATGGCGGTGGGGGTCCTGAACCAGGGCGGCGCCGGCCTGAGCGCCGACGACCTGGGCCGCGTCGTGCAGCACCCGCAGGGCGCGCTGTTCCTGGCCGCCGTCTCCTGCGGGTCCGTCTTCATGGGCGCCAACACCTACATCGGCAACGGCCCCAACTTCATGGTGAAGGCCATCGCCGAGCACCGCGGGGTGGCCATGCCGGGCTTCTTCGGCTACGTGCTGTGGTCGGCAGCCATACTGATCCCGCTCTTCGTCGTGGTCACTCTCGTCTTCTTCCGAGGCTAGAAAATCCGGAAGGTGACGGGGGCCATGGCCCGCGTGGGCACGGGCCGGCCATTCTTCATGGCGGGGCTGAAGATCCACTGATAGACGGTCTGCACGGCCGCGGCGTCGAGGAGCGGGATGGACCGCACGACGCGGGCGCTCACCACCCGGCCGTTCGCGTCGATCAGGATCTCGACCTCGACCGTCCCCTCGATCTTCTTGACGAACGCCTCCTGGGGGTACTGGGGCCGGGTCATCTTTATGGGCCGCGGGGGGGAGTCGTAATCCATGACGGGGCCGTCGCCCGTGCCGCCGACCACCCCGCCCAGGACGCCGCCCGGCACGCCGCCCACCACCCCGCCCTCGACCCCGCCCTCCATCCCCTCCGCGAGGCCGATGTCGCTGCCGGTCGGGCTCCCCGACTGCTCGCTCTCCGGCACCTTGGCCTCCGGCTCGAGCGGCTTCTCCTGGGGGATCTGCACCTCGAGCTCGGGCTTGCGCGGGTTGGTCTCCGGGGTCGTGGGCTTGGCGGGCTCCGGCTTCTGGATCAGGGCCGACCCCTTGGGCAGCGGCGCCGGCGGGGGCGGCGGCGGGTTGTAGAGCAGCGCCCGCACGTAATCCGGATGCTCGGGCGGGGGCGTGAACCAGAAGATCGGTATGAGCACCAGCCCGGCGATGATCAGCCCGTGGCCCACGACGGAGAATTCGAAGGCGTAGCTCCGCTTCAGGGGCTCCGGCGAGGACACCGGCAGGTGGTCGAACAGCCCTCCCGGCGGGTCGGGCCGGGCGGACGGAGGGACGTACCGACGCGGGCCCTCCGGGGCCGGCGGGAGGGCCGCGCCGCTCATGGACGACATCTTACCACCCGGGCTGTCCGCTTCCGGCGGGGCGGGGAGGCCGGTTTGTCCTCGCGAGGGTTCGCTCCACCGGCTCGGCGTGGCCACGGGGCTGGTTCTAAGCAAGCCCCGGGCCAGACGAGCGGGTCTAGAGGGCGGCCTTGGCCGCCGGCGGTCGTCGCTCCTTGATCCCCTGCCACCAGACGACGAAGGGGCTCGCGATGTAGATGGTGGAGTAGGTTCCGACCAGGATGCCCACGACCATCGCGAAGCCGAAGCCGCGCAGGACCTCGCCCCCGAAGAGGTACAGCCCGAGCACGGCCAGGAAGGTGGTGCCGTTGGAGATCAAGGTGCGGGTCAGGGTCTGGTTGAGCGAGTCGTTCAGGATCGTGCGCAGGGGCTCCTTGCGGCGGTGGCGCAGGTTCTCTCGCGCGCGGTCGAAGATCACGATGGTGTCGTTCACGCTGTAGCCCACGAGCGTGAGCAGGGCCGCGATCACGTTGAGCGTGATCTCGTACTTGAAGAAGGCCAGGAAGGCCAGGGTCACGAGCACGTCGTGGAAGACGGCCAAGGTGGCCGCCGCCCCCCAGACCGCGCCCTTGAAGCGGACCCAGATGTAGATGAACTGGAAGAGCAGCCCCAGCACGGTGAGCTGGATGGCCTTCTGGCGCAGCTCCGCGCCCACGATGGGGCCCACCACCTCCGAGGAGGACTCGATCACGGGGTTCTCGGCGTAGGAGGCCTTGAGCCCGTCGAGCACGGGGCTGCCCGCGTTCTCCACCTCGCCCTGGAGCGCGCCGGCCAGGCGGATGAGCACCTGATTCTTGGAGGCGTCTCCATAAGTCTGGATCACGGCCCCCGGCGCCTGCGCGCCGACCGCGTCGCGGATGCGGTCCACCTGGGGCGGGCCCTGGAACTTCAGGATGAGCTGGGTGCCGCCCGAGAACTCCACGCCGTAGTGGAGCTTGTACTTCGCGATGTAGCCGATGCCGGCCAGGATGATGAGCAGGCTGGCCGCCACGAAGTAGCGGGTCTTGCCGAGGAAGTCGAAGTTGGGGTTCTTCAGGATCTCCATGGGGTCCCCTAGATGCTCAGCGTCTGGACCTGGCGCTTGCCCAGGACCCATTCGAAGAGGAACTTGCTCACGAAGTAGGACGCGAAGATGTTGGCGATCAGGCCCATGACCAGCGTGACCGCGAAGCCCTTGATGGGGCCCGTGCCGAACTGGAAGAGGAAGGCCGCGGCGATGAGGGCGGTGGCGTGGGTGTCCAGGATCGTGATCCAGACGCGCTCGAAGCCGTTGGTGATGGCGGCGCGCACCGCACGGCCGTTGCGCAGCTCCTCGCGGATGCGCTCGAAGACGAGCACGTTGGTGTCCACGCCCACGCCGATGGTGAGGATGATCCCGGCGATACCGGGCAGGGTCAGGGTGGCGGCGGTGTAGGCCATGGCGCCCAGGAGGATCAGGAGGTTCGCGGCCAGGGCCACCACCGCGTTCAGGCCCGACATCCGGTAGTAGACGAGCATGAAGACGGTGATGAAGGCCATGCCCGCGGCCGAGGCCATGACCCCGGACCGGATGGAGTCCTTGCCCAGGGAGGCGCCCACCGTCAGCTCCTGGAGCCACTTCAAGGAGGCGGGCAGGGCCCCGGCGCGGAGCACCTTCGAGAGCTCGTCCGCCTCCTGGGCCGTGAAGCGCCCGGTGATGACGCCCTCGCTCCCGATCTGGGACTGGATGGTGGGGGCGGAGGCCACGATCCCGTCCAGGATGATGGCCAGCCGCTTGCCCACGTTGCGCCCGGTCTCGCGCTTGAACTTGTCCGCGCCCTGCGGGTTCAGCGTGAACTGCACGTCCGGCGCGTTGTTCTGGTCCACCCCGGCGCGCGCGTTCTTCAGGTCCCGCCCGGTGATCACCGCCTCCTTCTTCACCACGTAGTAGACGGGCTGGCCCGGCTGGTCCCCCTGCCCTTCCACCAGCTCCTTGTCGTCGGGCACCTTGCCCCCGGTGGCCTGCAGCAGGGACTCCTTGTTGGTCGACGTGTCCTCCACCAGCTTCAGCGCGAGCTGCGCGGTCTTCTTGATCACGCGCTTGGCCTGCTCAGGGTCGGTGACCCCGGGGAGCTGGACCAGGATCTGGTCGCCCTGGTTGCCGTGCTCGGCGATGACAGGCTCGGCCACCCCCAGCTGGTTGACGCGCCGCTCCAGGGTCTTGATGGCCTCCTTGACCGTGCGCTCCTTGATCTGGCGCACGAGAAGGTCGGTCATCTTGACCAGGAAGCGCCCCTCGCCCGCCTCGCGGATGTCCCAGCCGTCGCGGAAGAAGTCGTGGAGGATCGTGCTCGCGTCCTTGACCCGCGCCGGCTCCACGCCGTCCAGGGAGAACGAGGTGGGGTCGACGCGCTGGACGGAGCCAAAGACGATGCCCTTGCGGGTGGCCTGGTCGCGCACGGTCTGCACCCCGTCGTCGATGGTGGCGGCCAGCGCCTCGTCGGTCACCACCTGGAGCACCAGGTGCATCCCGCCGCGCAGGTCGAGGCCGAGGTGGATCTTGCCCGGCTGGCCGTCCTTCCCGTAGGGCGGCCAGATGGCCACCAGGCAGGCGATGAGGAACGATCCGTAGAGGATCGCCCTCACGCGCAGCTCCTGGCGCAGGCCGAAGTACGCGGCGGCGGCCAGGGCCGCGGTCAGGACGAACCAGAAGGTCACGGGGTTCTGCAGGGCGGATGGCATCTACTTCTCCGTTGGGTTTGGGGCGCCCTGGAGGCCGGACACGGC
>DAINRN010000172.1:769-7331 GCA_036741815.1 Acidobacteriota bacterium | reverse complement strand
CAAAATCACCAAAGCCGTCTTCCCCGTCGCCGGCATGGGCACGCGCTTCCTCCCGGCCGAGGTGGAGGTCGCGACGGCCGGCGGCGGATCCGCAGCCGGCGGCGGCTCCGTATCAGGCGGCGGATCCGCTCCGCAGGCGCCGGCGCCGCCACCCGCGCTCCCGGGCCTCCCACCGCCCACCACGTCGACAAAGGAGAAGGACAAGGACAAGGAGGACGACCGGTCGCGCGTCGAGGCCATCCAGGCCAAGGGCGAGGTGCCCGACGAACGGCTCCTCGACATCGGCATCGGCGTCTTTGACGCGGGCCTCGACGAGGACGAGGCGGCGAAGCTCGCGGAGAAGGGCCTGTCCCCCGAGCTTCGGCGGGCGGAGGGCCGCTTCGTGGCCTTCCATCTCAAGAAGACCCTGGAAGGAACGGGGAACTGGGGCGCCGTGCGCCTGCTGCCCGGTCCGGGCGAGGGGCTGGACGTCTTCGTCTCGGGCAAGATCCTGCGCAGCGACGGCAAGCACCTCAACCTCGACGTCGAGGCCGTCGACGCCACCGGCCGCCGCTGGCTCCGGCGGCGGTACACGAGCGAGGCCGACCTGCGCGCCTATCGGCCGGACCGCGTGGGCCGGCACGATCCCTTCCAGGAGGTCTACAACCGCATCGCCAACGACCTGCTCGGCCGGCGGGATCACCTCGGGGCCGAAGAGCTGGTGGCCGTCCGGCGGGTGGCCACCCTGCGCTTCGGTGCCGAGCTCGCGCCCCAGGCCTTCGCGCCCTTCCTGAAGGCGAGCCGGTCCGGCCGCTACGCCCTGCTCCGCCTGCCCGCGGAAGGCGATCCCATGACGCGGCGCATGGCCGACATCAGGGATCGGGACCAGATGTTCGTCGACACCCTCAACGACTACTACCTGAGCTTCTACGAGCGCATGGGCGGTCCCTACTCCAACTGGCGCCAGTACAGCTACGACGAGCAGGCGGCCCTCGACAAGGTCCATCGCGAGTCCACGCTCAAGAAGATCCTCGGCGGGGCGGCGATGATCGCGGGCGTCGTCATGAGCGGGAGCGACTCGCAGGGCAGCCGCGTGGCCGGGGACATCGCGATGCTCGGAGGCTACGCCGCCATCCAGGCCGGCGTGCAGCAGGCCCAGGAGAAGTCCCTGCACGTGGCCGCGCTGAAGGAGCTGGCCATCTCCGTAGACGGGGACGTGACGCCGTTGCTCGTCGAGGTGGAGGGCCACCAGCTCCGGCTCACGGGCTCCGCCGAAAAGCAGTTCATCGAATGGCGCGAGCTGCTCCACCGCGTCTTGACCGTCGAGACGGGCGCCCCCGGCGATCCGAACGCGCCCGCGGGGGCGCCGGCGCCGCCCTCGTTCTGAACGCCGCCGGCATGGGCGGGCGGCGCGAAGATCGGTTCCGGCCCGAGGTCGCGCTACAGCCGCCCCCCCGCCCGTCCGCCGTTCCCCCGGTCGGGCGCTCGCCCCTGACCACGCCGCCTGGGCGGGGCCCGGGGTCCATGGGCCCCGCGCTGGCGCTCGTGGCCGCCCTCATCGCCGCGGCGGTGGTCCTGTTCGTGGCGCTGCCCCGATGGATGGCGCGCCGGCCGCCTGCGCCCGCCGTCGACGCGACGCCGACAGCGGCGGCCGAGCCCGCAAAATACCCGCCGCCTGCAGCGCCGCCCGCCACGCCCGATCCCGCGACCGTCGAGCAACCCGCGGCTCCCGCTTCTCATCCCTTCTCCGAACCAGCCATGCCCCCACCCGTGGCCACGGCGCCATCCCCGGCGTCGGATCCGGGAGCATCCGAGTGGGCGCGCGCGATGTCGGAAGGGCTCGCCGCCCTCGACCGCGGGGCACTCGACGAGGCGCAGGCCGCGTTGGCGCGCGCCGAGGCGGCCCGCCCGGGGGCAACCGCCACGGCCGACGCGCTGAAGCGGGTGGACGAGGCGAGGAAATCGGAAGGCCTCGCCGCCCACCGCGGGCGGGCCGAGTCCGCGGAGGGCCGAGAGGACTGGAAGGGCGCGGCCGCCGAGTACGAAGCGGCCCTGAAGCTCGATCCCCAGGTCGCCTTCGCGCTCGCGGGCCGGGCGCGCAGCCTGCCCCGGGCCGAGCTGGACGATGCGCTCCAGGCCTACCTGCTCCGGCCGGAGCGGCTGTCCGCGGAGACTGTCGCCCGTGAGGCGGAGCGGGTGCTCGCGCGCGCCGAGGACGTGGAGCCCAGCGGCCCGCGGATCCAGCAGCAGCGGGCCGCGCTCGAGCGGCTGCTGCGGGACGCGCGAACGACGGTGCACGTGCCGCTCCGCTCCGATGGGGTAACGGAGGTCGTGGTCCTTCGCGTGGGGACGCTCGGGACCTTCCGCGAGAAGGAGGTCACGCTGCGTCCCGGCTCCTACGTCGTGGTGGGGCGGCGGCGCGGCTACCGGGATACGCGGAAGACCCTCGTCGTCTCCCCGGGCGTGCGGCCGGCGCCCCTGGACGTGCGCTGCGAGGAGGCGCTGTGACGTTCACGTGCCTCGTCGAGGAGGACGGCCACACCCGCCGCTTCGGGGAGGCCGACTTCCCCCTCACCCTCGGAGGTGAGGGGGCCGACATCGCGGTCCCCGGCCTGGCCGGCGAGGACCCCGCCGCCTTCCTTGCCCTCGACGAGGGCGAGTTGTACGCGCAGCCTCGAAGCGGCGAGCGCCTTTCGCTCGGCGGGCGGCCGATCGCGGCCTCGCAATGGCTCCGTGACGGCGACGAGCTGCGCCTGCGCGGCACGCGCATCCGCGTCGTCTGGCGCGGGGACCGACGGTCCTTGCAGGTGCGGCACCTGCCCCTGGAGCGGCCCGAGGCCAAGGCCCGCCCGAGCCCGTTGGCCGATCTGCAGCCCGAGGCCGACGTGCTCGTGCGGCCGGTGGATTTCAAGCCGCGGCCCTTCCCCACCGCCGCCAGGACCCGAACCCTGCGGCGCCCGCCCTGGCGCGTCCTGGTTCCCGCCGCCGCGGCCCTCCTCGCCACCGGCTACCTCTTCGCCGCGCGCTTCGTGGAGGTGCGGGTGGAGCCCGAGCCCGAGGGCCTGTCCGTCCGCGGCCTCCCGCACCTCGGATGGGGCGGCGCGCGACTGCTCCTGCCCGGCGACTACACGGTCACCGCGCGCCGAGAGGGCTATCGGCCTCTCGAGCAGCCGCTCGCCGTGACGGGCGACCGCCGGCAGGTCGCGCGGTTCGTGATGGAGCGGCTTCCCGGGATCGTCCTCGTCGCGACAACACCCGCGGCGGCCGTGCACGTCCAGGTCGACGGCGCGGATCGGGGGACGACGCCGCTCCAGCCGCTGGAAGTCGCGGCCGGCGAGCACGAGGTACAGCTACGCGCAAAGGGATACAAGCCGGTCACCACGCGCCTGTCGGTCGCGGGCGGAGGCGAGCAGCAGACGCTCCGGGCCACGCTCGTCCCGGACCGCGCGCCCGTCTCGTTCTCCTCCGAGCCCGCGGGCGCCACCGTGCGCGTGGACGGGACCGAGGTGGGCCACACCCCGCTCACCGTGGACTTGAGCTCCGGCGCGCGCGCGGTCGCCGTCACGCTCGCGGGCCACCGGCCCGCGGGGCGGACGATCGACGTGGTGGCCGAGCAGCCTCTGACCGTTCCTCCCTTCCGGCTCGAGCCTAAGCCCGGCCGTCTTCGCCTGGCCAGCGAGCCCGGCGGGGCGGCGGTCAGGGTGGACGGGGAGTTCCGGGGAGAGACGCCCCTCGACATCGACGTCGCTCCCCTGCGCGAGCACGCGCTGCGGCTCACCAAGGCCGGCCACGAGGCGGCGGAGGCGAGCGTGAAGCTGGACCTCGGGGAGCAGCGCTCCGTGTCCCTCGTCCTCCCTCCCCGCCTGGGCGACGTCCAGGTCACGGCCGAGCCCGCCGACGCGGAGGTCGTGGTGGACGGCGAGGTCCGCGGCCGGCCCGGCCAGACCCTCAAGCTCACCGCGGCGGCGCACGAGATCGAGGTGCGGCGCTCCGGGTACGAGACGCACCGGGTCACCGTCACTCCCCGGCCGGATTTCCCGCAGGCGGTGAAGGTCCGGCTGCGGCGCCTCGACGAGCCGAAGCCGGCGGGCCCGCAACGCCTGAACGTGCAAGGACACGATCTACGCGTCGTGCCGCCGGGCCGCTTCCAGATGGGCGCCTCGCGCCGGGAGCCGGGCCGCCGGGCCAACGAGACCCAGCGGGATGTGGAGCTGCAACGCCCTTCCTACCTCTCGCCGCGCGAGGTGACGAACGCTCAGTTCCGGCGCTTCCAGGCGGCCCACTCCTCCGGGACGTTCTCCGGCCGCGACCTCAACTCCGACAACCAGCCGGTGGTGCGCGTCACGTGGGAGGAGGCGGCCGAGTATTGCAACTGGCTTTCGGCGCAGGCGGGCCTGCCTCCCGCGTATGCGGCCCGCGGAGGCAAGATGGAGGCGGTCCTGCCCATCGGCCCGGGCTTCCGGCTTCCCACCGAGGCGGAGTGGTCGCGCGCCGCGCGCCATGCGGACGGAAGCTCGCTCAAGTATCCCTGGGGCGCGGCCCTCCCCGCGCCGCCCGGATCCGGCAACTACGCCGACGAATCGGCGCGGCCGGTGACGCCGGTCGTCCTCCAGGGCTACGACGACCGCTACGCCGTGTCCAGCCCCGTGGGCACGTTCGCGCCCAACGCCCTCGGCTTCTTCGATCTCGGCGGAAACGTGGCGGAGTGGGTCCACGACGCCTACTCCATCCCTCCCGCGGGCGCGGCGCTCGAGCGCGATCCCGTGGGGCCCGCCGCGGGCGACCTGCACGTCGTCCTCGGCTCGAGCTACCTGCACGGAACCGTCACCGAGCTGCGCCTCAGCTATCGCGACTACGCGACCAAGCCGCGAGCGGACGTGGGCTTCCGCATCGCCCGCTACGCGGAGTAGGAGATGAGCCAGACATGAGCGTCAAGTCCGTCGTCCGAGTCTCGGTGGCCGTCCTGGCCCTGCTGGGCCTGGCCGGCCATGCCCGCGGACCGGGAGCCGCGGCCGCCGCGCCGCCCGAGCAGCCCGCGCCGGGCGCTTCGCCCGCTCCCCCACCCGCTGTCCCCGGCAAGGACCCGCTGCTGGAGTTCGTGCCCAGCGAGCACGTCCCCGCCGATAGCGCGGTCTCCTTCCCCGTGGACATTTGAGCGTGCGCCCAGCCTCGACAGGCTTCCTGTTCCAGGCCGGCGCCCTGATGGTGGCGGCCTTCCTCGTTCACGCGGTCTACGTGACCGTCGTGTGGCCGCGCAGCGAGGCCATCCTCGCCGCCCAGGCCGCGCTCATGCAGACCGACCCGGGCTACATCCAGGAGCGGTCGATCTGGGTGATCCTGCGCGACTACGAGCAGGAGAGCGAGATCATCCTCATGCTGTGGGCGATGGCCATCATCGCCCAGAAGTGGTTTCTCCTGCGCCGCGAGCGCACCCTGCTCGAGCGGGAGCTGGTGCCGCTGGCGGAGGGGATGAAGATCCTGCCCGAGGACGTGCGTGAGTACTCGCGGCATATCCAGGCGCTCCCCGAGCCCGAGCGCGAGGGTCTGCTGCCGCGATGCCTGCTGGCCGCCCTCCACCGCTTCGGGGCCACGCGCAGCATCGCCGACGCCTCCTCCTCGGCGCACGGCGTCTGCGACGGCGAGGTGGACCGCCTGGAATCGGAGCTGTCGCTGCTCCGCTACATCGCCTGGGCCATCCCCGCCATCGGCTTCATCGGCACCGTGCGGGGCATCGGCGACGCCCTCGCCCAGGCCCACCGGGCCATGCAGGGCGACCTCTCCGGCGTGACCCAGGGCCTGGGCACCGCCTTCAACTCCACGCTGGTCGCGCTGCTGCTGAGCCTGCTCCTCATGTTCCTGCTGCACCACCTCCAGACCGACCAGGAGCGGCTGGTGCGGGACACCGCCTCCTACCTGGACGAGAGGCTCATCCACAGCCTCGAGGCGGCCTGAGCCGTATGAGCGCGCTCGCCCTCGAGGTGAACGACGTCGGCCTCGTTGCGCTGCGGGCGGGCGCCTCCCACCCGCTGCCGGCCAGCCCCGGCCTCGCCCTCTTCGACGCCGGACGGCTGCTGCTGGGAGCGGAGGCGGCGGACCAGGCGCGCCTCAAGCCGCTGAGCGTCAACGACGCCTACTGGGACCGCCTCGACCTCGCCCCGGCCGGCCTTCCCTTCCCGCAGGAGGTGCGGAGGGCCGACCTCGCCCACGCGCAGCTCGCCGCGGTCCGCGCCGAGGCGGGCCCGGGGATCGACGAGGTCTTCCTGGCCGTGCCGGGGTTCTGGAGCACTGGCGCCGTCGGCCTCTTGTTGAGCGTGGCGCGCGCGGCGGGCCTGCCCGTGGTGGGCCTGGTGGACGCGGCGGTGGCCGCCGCCTCTCTCGGCCATCCCGGCGAGACCCTCGTCCACCTGGACCTCACGCGCCACCGGTCGGTGGCGACCGCGATCGTCCAGGGGGACGGAGTGGCGCGGGCGCGGGTCGTGGCCGAGGAAGGACGGGGATGGGCCGCCTTCGAGGAGACGTGGGCGGCCGCGGTCGCGGGGCAGTTCGTGCGCGAGACGCGGTTCGATCCCCGGCACGGCGGAGC
>DAINRN010000172.1:0-759 GCA_036741815.1 Acidobacteriota bacterium | reverse complement strand
GCGACCGAGCAGGCGCTCCACGACGCGCTGCCGGGCTGGCTCGGCGAGCTGGGCCTGCGGCAGGCCGTTCCCGCCGCGCTCCGGGCCGGCGGCCGCGAGCACGGGATCGAGCTGACGCGGGCGTCGCTCCTGGCCGCCGCGTCCGACCTGTACCGCGCGCTCGTCGCGCAGGTGACCGCGATGAAGCGGCCGGACGGGCCGGCGACCGTGCTCCTCGCCCATCGGGCCGCGCTCCCGGGGCTGGCCGACCGCCTCCGCGAGGTCCCGCACGTGACCGTTATCGAGCTGGCCTCGTCAGCAGCGGTGAGCGGAGCGCTGCAGCACCGCGACCGTCTCCGCCACGCGGGCGACGCGCTGCCCTTCGTGACCCGGATCCCTCCGGCGAGGCCGGCGCTGGTGGCGGTGGAAGGATAGCCCGTGGCCCGGCGCAAGACCGAGGTGTTCGGCCTCTCCTTCCTGGACTGCATCTGCTGCGGCTTCGGCGCGACCATCCTCATCTACATGGTGCTCAACAGCGGCGCGAGCAAGCGGGCCGACAAGGAGCTGGGACCGCTGAAGGCGGAGACGGACCGCCTCGAGCAGCAGGTCCTGGAAGGCCAGAACTTTGTAGGAGTGAGCGGCGCACCTACTCCGGCGCAGGCGCCTGGCCCTGGGCCGAGCGCGGCAGCCGGATCGGCTGGCGCCTCCGCCGCTGCCCCTGGGTTCAAGCTGTGACCCGCCGCTTTTTGGGGAAGGAAGCCACTATGGCCCGTAAGTCCG
>DAINRN010000171.1:0-7346 GCA_036741815.1 Acidobacteriota bacterium | reverse complement strand
CTCGTGGGTGGCGCTCGCCACCCCGATCCCCCCCAGCAGGAGCGCGATGAGCGCCACCAGCCCCAGGTAGCGGGTCATGGTGCCGAGGGCGTCGTTCAGGTCCTGCTCGTCGTCGGAGACGGTGCGGATCCGGATCTTCTCGGCCCGGAGCGGCTGCTCGAAGCGGCCGCTCAGGATCTCCGCCCGCGCCGGGTCGGGGAGCCGGATGTAGACGTCGTGGAAGGCCCGCGCCCCGAAGCTGAGGAGCTTGGTCTCCTCCAGGTAGGCGGCGGGGATGAAGACCCGCGGCCCGAACGCCGCGCGCACGCCCACGTCGCCCGGGACGCTCGTGACCTTGCCCTTGATCTGGAACCGGCCCTCGCCCAGGGCCAGGGTGTCGCCCACGCGCGCGTCGAGGGCCACCAGCAGCGACGGGTCCACGAGCGCGAAGCGGCCCCCTTGCAAGCGGCTCCACTCGCCCGCCGGGTCGGTCTCGATCGTCCCGTAGAAGGGATATCCCGGCTCGACCGCCGCCACCTGCACCAGGCGCGAGCCGGGGGACCGTGGGGCGTAGGCCATGGCCGAGAAGCTCGTGACGCGGGCCGTCCTCGCGTCGCCCGCGCCGCGTCCCAGCTCGCCGATCCGCTCGTCGGCGCGCGGCGGAAACTTCCGCGCGCTCGAGAACGCGAGGTCTGCGCCCAGCAGGGCGCGGGCCTGGTCTCGCACGGTGTCCTGGAGGTTCTCCGTGAACGAGTTGACGGCGACGAGCGCGCCCACCCCGACCGCGACCGCGGCCACGAGGGGCCAGAGCCGACGGAGCTGGCCGCGGGCCTCGCGCCGCGCCATGGCCGTCACGAAGGCGCGACCCGTCACGCGGGACCGGACCCCGCCGTGTCCGCCACCACCGCGCCGTCGGCCAGGCGGATGATGCGCCGGGCGCGCCTCGCGAGCTCGGGGTCGTGGGTCACGAGCACCAGCGTCGTCTCGAGCGACCGGTTCATCTCTCCCATGAGGTCGATCACGGTGGCGCCGGTGGCGCCGTCCAGGTTGCCCGTCGGCTCGTCGGCGAACACGATCCGCGGGCCGTGGCTGAAGGCGCGGGCGAGCGCCACCCGCTGCTGCTCGCCGCCCGAGAGCTGGGCCGGGTAATGGTGGGCGCGCTTCCCCAGGCCCACGCGCTCGAGCAGCTCCTGCGCGCGGGACCGAGCGCCCTGACCGCGGAGCTCCAGCGGGACCTGCACGTTCTCCAGAGCGGTGAGGGTGGGGATGAGATGGAAGGACTGGAACACGAAGCCGACCTTCTCGCCGCGCAGACGCGCGCGGCCGTCCTCGCTCAGGTCGCTCAGCGCCACGCCGTCGAGGTGGACGGATCCGGCCGTGGGCCGGTCGAGGCCGGCCAGGAGCCCCAGGAGCGTGCTCTTGCCGCTGCCCGACGGCCCGAGGATGGCCACGAAGGCGCCCGCCTCGACTTCGAACGTGATATTGCTGAGGACGGTGAGCTCACGCCCGCCGGAGGCGTAGGTCTTGGTCAGCGACGCGCAGCGCAGCAGCGACACCCGCACACCTCGCTCTACGGCCCGCGCCCGTGAAAAGTTGTGGTCCGCGGGACAGGCGCGCGTCGCCGCTTCCCTGATGATGGCCGCGCTCGCGGCCTGCGGTCCAGTCGGGGAGAAGCCGGCGCCCACCAAAGCGCCTCCGTCGCCCGCGGCGGCCGTGCTCTCCACGGCGCCGGTGGTGGTGTTCCTGGGCACCAGCCTCACCGCCGGCCAGGGCCTCGATCCCGAACAGGCGTACCCGGCCCTCATCCAGAAGAAGATCGACGCCGCCGGTCTGGGCTATCGGGTGGTGAACGCGGGGATCGGCGGCGATACCTCCGCCGACGCGTTGGGTCGGCTGGACTGGCTGCTCAGGCAGCGGGTGGACGTGCTGGTGGTGGAGACGGGCGCGAACGACGCGCTGCGCGGCCAGGACCCCGCGGCCACCCGCGAGAACATCCGGGCCATCCTGAAGCGCGCGCGCGACCATTCGCCGCCGCCCCGCCTGGTGGTCGTGGGCATGGAGGCGCCGCGCAACCTCGGGGCCGATTACGTGCGGCGGTTCCACGCGATCTACCCCGAGCTGGCCCGCGAGAGCGGCGCCGCGCTCGTCCCGTTCCTTCTCGAGGGGGTGGGCGGCGTGGAAACGATGAACCAGGCCGACGGCATCCATCCCACGGCCGTCGGGCACGAGCGCATGGCGGAGACGGTCTGGCGCGTGTTAGAGCCGCTGCTGCGCAGGCCCTGACTCGTCGCGGGCCAGGAAGCGCAGGGCCCGCTCCGCCGCCCAGAACCGACCGGGGGCGCGGGTCTCGGCCACGAAGCCCACGTGGCCGCCCGTCCGCGTGATCTCGCGCTGCACCATCCCCGACGCCGGCAGCGGCCACCTGGCCACGGACGCGGCGGGGACCAGCGGGTCGTCCTGCGCGGAGAGGATGAGCACGCGGCGGTCCAGGCTCGACACGTAGGGGCCGGCGCTCGAGCGCGCGTAGTACTCGTCCGCGCTCGCGTAGCCGCCGTAGGGCGCGGTGATGGCCTCGTCCCACTCGCGGATGGTCCGGGGCAAAAGCTCGCGCCCCGCCTCGTACATCTCGGGGCAGAGGCGCTGGCGGTAGCGGTAGGCGAGCCGGAGGTTGCGGAGGAAGTAGGACTGGTAGAGGCGGTTGGCGGGCCGCTCCAGGGCGGCCACGCAGGCCGCCAGGTCGAGGGGCGGCGAGACCGCGACCACGCCCAGCAGGCCCGGAGGCAGGCGCGCCGCCGAGCGTCCCAGCGCCAGCAGGGCCAGGTTCGCTCCCAGCGAGAAGCCCACCACCGCCACGCGCGGGGCCAGCCGCGTCACCGCCTCCAGGGTGGCGACCAGGTCGGTGTCGAGCCCCGCGTTGTAGAGGCGCGGGCAGATCCGCGCCGAGTCGCCGGCGCCGCGCATGTTCATGCGCAGGACGTGCCAGCCCAGGCCGTAGGCGTAGGCCCCCGTCGCCAGGCCGTAGCTCGCCTCGTCCCACCCGCCCAGGCCGTGGATGGTGAGGAGGGCGGGCCGCGCCTCGCGGGGCCCCGGCTGCCAGCTCGCGCGCAGCAGCAGGCGGATGCCGTCGCCGGCGTCCACCACCACGTCCTCGACGGGGAGCGCCCACCCGAGCTTCCGCCGATGCCAGAAGCCGAGCAGCGTCTGGCGATGGCCGCCGACGGCCAGGGGATGCGGGTGGAATCCGTCGGTCGGCGTGTCGGCCATGGAGGGGGGTCAGACCTGGAGGACGATCTTCCCGAAATGCTCCGAAGCGTCGACCATCTGGTGCGCACGGCGGGCCTCGTCGAGGGGCAGGACGGCGTGGACGACGGTCTTCACCTTGCGCGCGAAGAAGAGGGCGGCGGCGTCGAGCAGCTCGGCCTTGCTGCCCATGTAGGATCCCAGGAGCGAGAGCTGTTTCCCGAAGAGGTGCTGCAGGTCGGTGGCCCCGCGCGGCCCGGTGGTGGCGCCGCACGTGACCAGCCGTCCCCCGCGCGCCAGCGAGAGTATCGACCGCTCCCAGGTCGCCTGGCCGACGTGCTCCACGACCACGTCGGCGCCCTTCTTCCCGGTCAGCCGCTTGACCTCGGCCACCACGTCGCCCGTTTGGTGGTTCACCACGTCGTCGGCCCCCAGCCCGCGCGCCCGCTCCAGCTTGGCGTCGCTGCCCGCGGTGGCGATCACCCGCGCGCCCAGCGCCTTCGCCAGCTGGATCGCGGCCGTGCCCACCCCGCTGCCCGCCGCCCACACGAGGACGTCCTCCCCGGCGCGCACGCGGGCCCGCGTGACGAGCATCCGCCAGGCCGTGAGAAACACGAGGGGGAACGCCGCGGCCTCCTCGAAGCCGAACCCTTCGGGCAACGGGATCACGTTGGCGGCCGGGCAGCGCACCTGCTCGGCGTAGCCCCCGGGGATCTGGTAGCCGAGGATGCGGTAGGAGCGGCAGAAGCTGTCCTCGCCGCCCAGGCACATCCGGCAGCGCCCGCAGGAGACGCCGGGGGAGAGCATGACGCGCTGTCCCGCGCGCAGCCCCTCGACGGGCGCTCCCAGCGCCACGATCTCGCCCGCGATGTCGCTCCCCAGGACGTGCGGGAACGGCACCTTCAGCGTCGGCAGGCCCGCGCGCGCCCAGAGGTCGAGGTGGTTCAGGGCGCAGGCCCGCACGCGCACCACGACCTCGCCGGGCGCGGGGACCGGCTCGGGCAGGTCCGCGGGCTCCAGGACTTCCGGCCCGCCGTGCCTGTTGATGACCACTGCCTTCATTGCTTCCCAGCCCCTCACTATAATCGGTGAACCGGAGCGGCGAGCGGAGCGCGATTCACTCGCGCGAAGCGAGCGGGGGGTCTGGGGGGCGCGACGGAGCGCCCCCCAGCTCAATGAATGATTCAGGCGTTCCATGTCTACAAGCAATACGACCGCGAGTCGAGCGCGCTCTCCGACATCACGCTGCACATCCCGAAGGGCGAGTTCTGCTTCCTGACCGGGCCCTCCGGCGCGGGCAAGACCACCTTCCTGAAGCTCGTCTTCCGCGAGGAGCTCCCGTCGCAGGGACAGATCCTGGTGGGCGGGCGCAACATCACCGCCATCCCGGAGGCGCAGATCCCGGAGCTGCGCCGCTCCATCGGGGTCGTCTTCCAGGACTTCAAGCTGCTCAAGCGCAAGACGATCCTGGAGAACGTGGCCTTCGTGCTGCGGATCCTCTCCGTGCCCGCCAAGGAGCAGAGGCGCCGCGCCTTCGCCGCGCTGAAGTCGGTGGGCCTCCACCACAAGATGCACGCATACCCGCTGCAGCTCTCGGGCGGCGAGCAGCAGCGCGTGGCCATCGCGCGGGCCCTCATCAACGAGCCCATGCTGCTCCTGGCCGACGAGCCGACCGGCAACCTCGACCCCGACATGGCGGCCGAGATCATGGCCCTCTTCCAGGACGTGAACTCCCGCGGAACCACCGTCCTCGTGGCCACGCACGACCGCGAGATGATCCAGCGCATGGGCAAGCGCGTGATCGGCCTCGACCGCGGCCGGGTCACGGCGAGCTGAGCCCGCCGCGCTAGGCCAGCGGCGGCGCGCCCCGCAGCATGGCCGCCACCCGCGCCGCCACCAGCTCGAGGGCGACCTGGTTCTCCGCGCCTTCCGGGATGATGAGGTCCGCGTAACGCTTGGAGGGCTCCACGAACTCCAGGTGCATGGGCCGGACCGATCCCAGGTACTGCTCCTCCACGGACTCGAAGGAGCGCCTCCGCTCCTTCAGGTCCCGCCGGAGCCGCCGCAGGATGCGCACGTCGGCGTCGGTGTCGATGAAGAGCTTGATGTCCATCAGCCGCCGCAGCGGCTCCTCGGCCAGGATCAGGATGCCCTCGAGGATGATGACCGGCCGCGGGGTCAACGGGTCGGCCAGGACCTGGCGCGAATACGTGGAATGGTCGTACGTGAGGTGGGGCACGGGCCGGCCCGCCTTCAGGTCCCGCAGGTCCTGGATGAGGAGCGGGGTGTCGAAGGCGTCGGGATGGTCGTAGTTGATGGCCTCGCGGGCCGCGGGGCTCAGGGTGCTGCCGTCCTTGTAGTACGAGTCCTGGGCCACGGCCAGGCAGCGGTCAGGGCCCAGCCGCTCCAGCACGCGCTGCGCGAAGGACGTCTTGCCCGATCCCGTCCCGCCCGCCACGCCGACGAGGATGGACATGGGGGCCGAATTATAATCTCGCGATGTCCCTGCTGCGGGCCCTCGGCTACTTCTTCCAGGAGGCGCTGACCAGCCTGTGGCGCAGCCGCCTGATCAACGCCCTCTCCATCGGGACCATGGCCGTGAGCCTCTTCGTCCTCGGCGCCTTCCTCACCGTGGCCAGCAACCTCAGCGAGGTGGTCACGCGCTGGACGCAGAAGGTGCAGGTCACCTTCTACCTGGTGGACGGCCTCGAGGACCGCATCCGCGACAACCTCTTCGACCGGCTGCGCGAGGACCCGGCGGTCGACTCCGTGGTGCTGGTGAGCCGCGCCCAGGCCCTGGACCGCTTCCGCGGACTCTTCCGCGACCTGCGCACGCTGCCCGACGACCTCGGTTCCAACCCCTTCCCGGCCTCGCTCGAGGTGAGCCTCCGCGCCGACCATCAGTCCCCCGACGAGGTGCAGCGGCTCGTGCACGCCTTCGAGAAGGCGCCCGGCGTGGAGGAGGTGCAGTACGACCTCCTCTGGATCGAGCGGCTCTCCACCGCGGTGCGCCTGGTGCGCGGGGTGGGCGCGTTCCTGGGCGGGATCCTGGTGCTGGCCGGCGTCTTCACGATCTCGAACGTGATCCGGCTGACCGTGTACGCCCGGCAGGACGAGCTGGACATCATGAGGCTGGTGGGGGCGACGCGCGCCTACGTCACCGGTCCCTTCGTGGTGGAGGGGATGATCCAGGGCGGGCTGGGCGGGCTGCTCTCGCTGGGCCTGCTCTGGCTGGCCTTCCGCGTGGCCGCGCGCGACGCGCTGGCGGCGTCGGACCTGATGGGCCGCGCCGTGGTATTCCTCCCCGGCAGCGTGTGCCTGGCCATCGTGGCGGGCGGGATGCTGGTGGGCGTGGTGGGCAGCCTCATCAGCCTGGGGAGGACGCAGGTATGAAGCTCGCGGCCGCGGTGCTGGCCCTCGCGCCGCTCCTTGCCTCCGCGGTCCCGGCCGCGACCGAGGACATCACGGCCACGCTGACGGGCATGGTCACCGACAACAAGGGGCGCGGTCTGCCCGGGGTGACGGTCTCGGTGAAGAACACCGCCACCGGCCTCCACAAGGACGTGGTCACGAGCGACACGGGCCTCTACACCGCGTCGTTCCTCGACGCCGGCCGCTACGAGGTGAGCTTCGCGCTCGAGGGGTTCAAGACGCGGACGGTGAAGAAGGTACAGCTGCGGGCAAAGGACCGCCGGCAGCTCGACGTGGTCCTGAAGACGGACGGCGCGAAGGATCCGCCCCGCTAGAACCTGTACGTCTCTCCCTGCTTCAGGATCTTCAGGCGCTTCCGCTTCAGCGCCTTCACCTGGCGCTTGATGGCGTCCAGGTGCTTGGGCTTGCCCCCGTAGAGGTAGACGGGGACGTCTTTCTTCAGCTTCTTCAGCTCCTGCTCGAGGGTGGCAGGAGTCATGTGGCCAGAGACCCGCGCCAGGTCCTGCAGCTCGTTGGGGAACGACGTCTCGGTGATGACCGCGCGCAGCCGCTTCGTGTTGTTGGCCATCTCCCAGAAGCGATGGGTGGGACCGGTGTCGCTGGAGAAGGCGATGGCGCCCTTTTTGTCCTCCACGATGAAGCCCGTGGTGGGCACGATGTGCGAGACGTGCACCGCGTGCAGCGTGAGGCCGTTG
>DAINRN010000170.1:5397-7349 GCA_036741815.1 Acidobacteriota bacterium | reverse complement strand
GCGGCCTTCGACGTGCCCGTCCTCGAGCGGGTGGGCCGGGACGTGCTGGCGGGCGACGTCCCCCTCGGGACCCCGCTCCTGCGCTCGGAGCCGCGCACGTCGGAGTCGCTCCGCTTTCACGAGGACCCGTCGGCCGGAGAGGCCTGTGTCGCGGCGGTGGCCGCGGGCGGCGGAGAGGCCTTCTTCGCCCGACGAGGCTGGGAGCACGAGCTGCGCCGGTTGGCGGACGGGCGCAGGTGGGAGGGGCGCTTCGAGGCCCCGGCCGACCGCGAGGCTGCCATCCGGCGTGAGCTGGAGGGGGCGCGTCATGAGATCGAGACGCGCACCGGGCGCCCGGTACTGCACCTCTGCTATCCCTGGCACGCCGCCGGGCCCACCGCGCGGCGGCTGGCGCACGAAGCCGGGTACCGCACCGCCTTCTGCGGCAAGGTCCCCGGCGTCCCCATCACGCCGCCGGGCGGGGACCTCCACGCCATCGCCCGCATCGGCGAGGACTACGTGGAGCTGCTTCCCGGCAAGGGACGGGCGGAGCTCTTCTCGGTGCTGAAGCGGAAGTGGTCGCGGCGGATGCGCGGCGGGACGTAGTACCATGCCGCCAACCATGGCCAGCCCGGGCCTGCCCCCCGCCGGTCAGAGCATCCTTGCGCCCGTCCTCCCCCTGCGGGACCTCTGCCTGTTCCCGGAGGCGTCGCTCGCGCTCGTCGTCACGACGCCGGCGGTGATACGGGCCCTGGAGATCGCGCGCCGGACGGGGCGGCGCGTCCTCGCCGTGGCCCAGAAGGAATCCACCGTGGGCGTGCCCTCGCCCCGCGACCTCCATCAGGTGGGCACCCTGGCGGACCTGGCAGAGGACGTCCTCGTCGAGCGAGGGGCAGGGCGGTGCGCCGATGGGCGTTCCCGAGCTCGACGGGCTGCAGAGGGCCAGGGTGGGGACCGTGATCGGCGTGGATACCTTCCTGGCGGAGGCGGAGCTCCTGGCCGAAGGCGATCCCGGAGACGAGTGGGGGCCGGCCGTCGAGTCCCTGGCCCGCTACCTCCACGCGCACGCCGACCTGCGCTCCTTCCTCGACCAGCAGCGGCGCTCGAAAGAGCCCATGGCCTGGGTCAACCTCGCCTGCCAGCACCTGCCCATCGCGTCCGCCACCCGCCAGCGCCTGCTGGAGAGCGGCGCCCCCGAGCGGTGCGTGAAGATCAGCCGCGGCCTGGGGGCCCTGCTGCGGAAAGAGCACGCGAGCTGAGCGGCGCCCGCGCCGCGGGCGCTCCGGTCGGGCGCCGGATCGCGCGCAACACCCTCTTCTCAGGCGTCGGCGAGGCCTCGAACCTCATCCTGTTCCTGCTCGGGTTCCTGGCCGCCCGCTGGCTGGCCCCCACGGCCTTCGGCGAGTACTCCACGGCCTTCGCGTTCGTGGGCCTGTTCCGCCTGCTCCCCGACTTCGGGATGTCGTACGCCTCCACGCTCGCCATCAGCCGCGACCGGTCGATCGCCGCGCGGACCGCCGCCAACCTCCTGGGCTTCCAGGCCGTCCTCTCCGCCCTGACCCTGGTCCTGTGCCTCGGGGTCGGGCGCGCCCTGTACCGCGACGTGACCTGGATCGCGGTGCTCGTCCTCGCCCTGGACCTCGTGCTCAAGGCCTTGAAGTCCACGCTGCGGTGGCTCCTCAAGGGCCTGAAGCGCTTCGGCGTCGAGGCGCTGTCGCTCCTCGCCGAGCGCACGGCGATCCTGGTCCTGGGCGCGGCCAGCCTGGCCGCGGGCAAAGGCGTGGTGGGCTTCGTCCTGGCCTTCGTGGCGGTGCGCCTCTTCGACACCGCCGGACTCGCGGCGTACATCCACGCTCGCGTGCTGCCGCTTCGCCTGGCGTTCGACCGCCGGGTGTGGATGGACCTTTTCCGCCGCGGCCTGCCCTTCGCCTACGCCGGGCTCATGATCACCCTGTTCTTCCAGGTGGACGCCG
>DAINRN010000170.1:3131-5387 GCA_036741815.1 Acidobacteriota bacterium | reverse complement strand
CTCGGGGCCATGCGCGGCGCCCGCGAGGTCGGCTGGTACCGCGCCCCGGTGCTCGTCCTCGAGGGCTTGACCCTCGTGCCGCGCGTCTTGAGCTACGCCCTCATCCCCACCATGGCCGCGCTCCATCCAGGGGACCCGGCGGCGGTGACCGCGCTCTACCGCCGTGGCTGCAAGTACCTGCTGCTCGCGGGCCTGCCCGTGGCGGCCTTCGGCTTCCTGGCTTCCGGGCCGTTCATCGCGCTGGTGTTCGGCCCCGACTACGCCCCGAGCGCGGTCGCCGCGCGGATCCTGCTGCCGGCGGCCGCGTTCATGTTCCTGTCCAACTTCGGGGAGACGACGCTGGCCTGCGTGAATCGCTGGGGCACGATCGTCGTGGTCTCGACCGCGTGCCTGGTCCTCAACGTCGCGCTGAACCTCGTGTGGATCCCGAGCTACGGCTACCACGGCGCGGCCTGGGCCACGGTCGTCACGGAAGGGGTCTACTTCTTCATGGGCGCGGCCGCGCTCGCGCTGTATGGCCATCACGTCCGGTGGCCGGCGCTCGCCTTCCGGCCGGTGCTGGCGGCATCCGCCTTCGCCGCGGTCCTCTGGGCCGCGCGCAGCCTGCCGTTGCTGGTCGCGTCGCTCCTGGCCTGCGCGGCCTTCGCAGCCGCCACCGTCGTGCTGCGGATCTGGGACCGTCAGGAGCGCGCGCTCATCCTCGAGGTGCTGCGTCGGGGGGCGCCGCAACCGGAGCCGCTGGCCTAGGCAAGTGGCAACGACGGATTTCTAGAGGACATATTGCGAGGCTCTATGCTGAATGACGATGATCGAAGCCGGTGGCTGCGCATCATTCGTGACTTCGGAATCCCTGAAACGTTGCGCGGGATCGCGGTCTGGCTCGAGTGGGAAAAGGACCCGAAGACGATTCACGATACGCGAGCGCCGCTATTCAGAATCGGACGTAGGGTCAACCACCGTGATCACCGCCCGGGCTCCGCTTCGGCGGATTCGTGCCTCGGTGCTGTCGTGTCGAAGGCCGACGATGCGTGCTAGCATTCGTTCAATGAAGTCGAAGACCAATCGGATCCTCGACGAGGCACTTTCCCTTCCGGAGGCGACCCGAGCGCAGTTGGCCGGCAAGCTGTTCCAGAGCCTCGGTGCGCGGCAGGCTGATTCGGGGTGGGAAAGCACTTGGGCAGCCGAGATCGAAAGGCGAATCAAGGAGATCGACTCGGGTAATGTCAAGCTCATCCGATGGGGTCAGGTACGAAGGGACATCTTGAGATCTCGACGTGAGCCGAAGCGCCGTAAGGCTTCACGCTGACGCTCGGGCCGAGGTTCTCGAAGCGCACCGCTGGTATTGGGAGCGGAGCGCAGGCGCCGGCGACGCCTTCCTCCTCGAACTCGATCTGGCGTTAAGCGAGATCGCCAAGGCGCCGGAGGCATGGCCACGAGACGTTCGGGGGACCCGGAGGTTCGTCCTTCACAGATTCCCCTACGTGATCGTGTATCGCCGGATGCGCTCCGATATCCAGATCATTGCCGTAGCGCATGCCAAGAGACGGCCGCGTTATTGGCGGGGCCGACTCCGCTGAGCCTTCTGCCCCGCCAGGGCGCCCCGCAACCCGAGCCGCTGGCGTAGAGGTCTTCGCCGGCTCTCCGGACCGGACCCGGCCGACGCTCAAGGCGAACGACAGGTTCCGGGCCCGGATCCCGTCGTACCACACGCTTCCGTACCGCGCCTGGAGGTCCACCGTCCACTTCGGCTTCGCCAGGACCGAGACCCCGGCCGCGGCAAGGAAGCCACTGCCGGTGATGCTGTTGTCGACGCTCCCCGTGTCCTGGTAGCCGTAGCCGAGGTCGCCCCGGGCCGGGCCGGCCTCCCAGACCCGCCGCGCAGGTCGGTATCGGATGACGGCGGCGAAGATGAGCTCCTGGGGGAACGGCTTACCTCGGCGTCGGCCAAAAGCGCGATGCGGGGCGAACACGCATATCCGCCGTGCAGCGTCAGGCCCCCAGCGGAGCTGGACGCCGGAAACGTGCCGACCAACACGGTGCCCGGCGGCGGTGGCTGGGAAGGATCCACCAGTTGGAGAATACGTTGTCCGACACTCGTCCCGTCGAGCGAGATCACCACCACCCGCGTCACCGGCCCGACGGCGACTGCGCGGCCGTCCGCCCCGGCGAAGCTCATGGTCCCGCCCGTCAGCCCGCCACCGAAGACCCATCCCCTGCCATCCGAAGGAACCCGATCCTGCGCCGGCGCGGACGCGG
>DAINRN010000170.1:0-3120 GCA_036741815.1 Acidobacteriota bacterium | reverse complement strand
CCACCGAAACGATCAGGCCTCGCGTCATGTTCGCCTCCTTGACGCAAGCCTGGGCGGGCGCGCGGATTCGACACCGCACGGCGGTTACGGTTTGCGGTGTCACAAGGCCGACGCTCGTCAGGGTCGGCGCGGACGGGGCTCCACCCCGAGCGAGATCGACACGAAGGCGGCGTGTGGCGCTCCCCGGGCCGAGCGCAGATGGAGGACGTACACGAAGCTGTCCTTGTAGACGAAGCCCGGGCCCGGGTCCAGGGTGGCCTCGGAGTCCTCGTTGATCCCGACGTCCAGCGTGACGTACCGGTTCCCCACCCGCACCATGATGGCGTCGCCCGACGGCCCCCCCTTGATGTGGACCTTCATCAGCCGTACCGGCTCCAGCGCCCTGAGGTACACCTCGCCGCGGGAGAGGCCCCGGATCCAGAAGCCATCGATTCCGTCCCGGGTCTGCTTGCCGAAGGCCGCATCGTCGGGGAAATAGAGGTAGTAGGCCCTGGGGTCTGCGGGCCAGTGCAGGTGCGGGTCTCCTTCGGTGTCGCCGTAGGGCTGCTTCTTCCGCCAGGCCTCCGGCGTGAACGCCGCCAGATCGTTGAGCATCGTGAGCTCGGCTGGAAACAGCCCGAAGGGGTCCTGCCGGGCATGGACGCCGGGACTGAAGGAGTGGTACAGCGGCGCCACGAGGGTCGGCGTCAGGAGCACCGCCGAGCCCAGCGTACCGATGACGGCCGCGAGCGTCTCGCGGCCGCGGGGGATGAGGAACAGCCCGAGCGGCAGCAGGTTCAGGAAGTAGCGATTGCCGATGGTGGGGCCGCCGTACCAGTTGTCCGGGATCATCGCGATGTAGAAGAGGTAGGAGACGACGAGGGCGGCGAGCGCCAGCGCCCCCGTCCGCGAGCGCGGCCCGACGCCCAGGAACATCGCCAGCGCGACCACGAAGGGCAGGAAGTACGGCAGGGCCCCGCCGTAGCGGCCGACCCAGAAGTAGGCGAGGTTCCAGAGGAAGGAGTCGCGGATCTCGCGCTCCGACCGCGGCGGCTCCGCGCCTTGCGAGGCGGCCACCGGGTCCCGGCCTTCGACCCGCGGGCCGAGCTGGTTGGTGCTCATCCAGATCCCGCTATTCCCGAAGGTCACCTCGCGCTGCCCCGTCATGTCCCGCTCGAAGGGGAAGGCTTTCCCGTAGAAGGTCTTGCGCTCCGCGCCACCCTGGTAGTTCGCCTCGCCGGTGACGGCCGCGTTCAGGCCGAAGCAGGCGAGGATCACCCCGACCAGCACCGCGCCCCGCCGCGCCGATTCCATCAGGCGTCGGGCCCAGGTCACGCCCGCCGAGGCCAGGAGCGGCTCGAAGCCCAGGGGGATGGCCAGCCAGAGGTTGTAGGGCTTGGAGTAGGTGGCCACGCCCAGAAGCACTGCCGAGAGCATCGGCCGCTCCAGACGCCAGCACGCGAGGCCGGCGGTGGTCAGCGCCAGGTTGAAGATCTCCGGCGCGAGCCACACGAGGTACACGGGCGCCACGGTGGCCAGGAAGAGGACGAGCGTGAACGCCAGCGCGGCCGCGGGCGTGGCGCTGCGGCGCAGGGCCGCGTATCCGAGGAAGAGGGCGGCGCCGAGGGCCAGGGCGTTGGTCACGAGCAGTCCCCGCGTCCCGAACAGCTTGACCAGGGGGGCGGCGGCCAGCGGGTAGGTGAACGGCTTGGCGAAATAGATCCGCGGCTCCCCCGCGGCCACGCGATGGACCCACGGGAACCCGCCGGCGCCGTCCCAGCGCAAGCCGCCGCTGGCCCGCTTCAGGAAGATGCCCTGGGGCCCCGGCGGGAACTCGCGCCTCACCCGCACGATGTCCCTGGCTTCGTAGCGCAGGTCGCCGTCCTCGGCCAGGCTCCAGGCCATGGAGTGATAGGTGGCGCCGTCGCCCCAGAACTGCGTGAGCCGGACCCGCCAGACGCCGGCCACCATGAGCGCCGCCACCAGGGCCAGCACGATACGCGCGGCGCGATCGTTCACAGCCATCCCGCCTCGCGGTAGGACGCGGCGGTCCGCGCGACGCCCTCGTCCAGATCGACGGCCGGGGCGTAGCCGAGGCGCCGCCGGGCCTTTTCGATCGAGAACGCCCGGCTCTTCGTCCAGAACTCGACCCGCCGGCGGTGGAGCGGCGGCTCGATGCCCAGCGGGATGCAGGCCAGCTCGCAGAGGGCGGCCGCCCACCGCAGCGGCGCGGCAGGTATGTGGAAGGGCAGGACGCGTCCGCCGGTGTGCCGCGCGATGACCGCGGCGAGCTGCTCCTGCGTCACGTAGCGGGGGCCCGCCAGGATGAAGGCCTCCCCCACCGCCTCCGGCCGGTCGAGCGCCAGCAGGTAGCCGGCCACCAGGTCGTCGATGAACACCGGATGGTAGAAGGCGCGGCCGGATCCCACGATCGCGTAGCGCCCGCGGGCAATGGCCCGGAAGAGCTTCAGGAACCGGGTCTCGCCGGGGCCGTAGATCGCGCCCGGCCTCACCACCGTCACGGGCAGGCCGCGGCGGCGATGGAAATCCAGGGCGAGCGCGTCCGCTTCGGCCTTCGTGGCCTGGTAGACGTCGCCCGGGGCGATGGGCGCCGTCTCGTCCGCGGGGGGGTTGGCGACGTCACCGTGCACGCCGACCGTCGAGGTGTGGACGAAACGACGGGCGCCGAAGCGCGCGGCGGCCTCCAGGAGCCGCTCCGTGCCCCCCACGTTGACCTCTCGGTAGTAGGAGTCCGGATGACCCGCCGTCCGATACACGGCCGCCACATGGACCACGGCCTCCGCGTCCTCCACGAGGAGATCCAGGGCGCGGGCGTCGGCGAGATCTCCCTCGATCCAGCGTACATTCCCTCCCCGCGCCTCGGCCGACGTCGGCCGGGCCAGCGCCGAGACCGTGTCGCCGCGCGCGAGGAGCGCCGCGAGGAGCCTGCCCCCGGTGTAGCCCGTGGCCCCTGTAAGCGCCACCCTCACGACGCGAGCTCCCGGAAGAGCGCGCGGTACCGGTCCACGCTGTCGCGGACGTCGAAGTCTCGCACGGCGCGGGCTCGTCCCGCCGTTCCCAGCGCCGTGCGCCTTGCCTCGTCGGTCAGCAGGTCGCGCAGAGCGGCGGCAAGCTCGTCCA
>DAINRN010000169.1:6179-7351 GCA_036741815.1 Acidobacteriota bacterium | reverse complement strand
GGGACCCGCTCTCCATCGCGCGGCGCCAGGAGCGCATCACGATCCTCACCCGCGACAGCCTGCGTGAGGCGTTCGTCCAGTATTTCCCGCTGGACCGCTACACCGCGGTCAGCCTGTTCCCGGAAAGGACGGCTGCCGCCAGCCCCTAGGTCAGCTCGCGTACCGCGCGCACGGCGGCATCCACCTCGCCGGGCGTGTTGAGCACGCTGCCGGCCAGGCGCGCGTAGGACGGCCGGTAGGGGCTCGTGGAGGCCACGATGCGCTTGGCGGCCAGGCGCTCGACCACCGCTTCGGGGCTCAGCCCGTCGACCTCGAAGGCCACCAGGCCGGCGGACAGGCGCGGATCGCGCGGAGTGTGGAGCTTCACGCGCGGGGCCTCCGCCAGGCCGTCCTTGATGCGGGTGTTGAGCTCCCGGATTCGCGCGGTGATGCGCGCGCGGCCGATCTGCCGGTGGAAGGCGAAGGCGGCGGGCAGGGCCCACATGTGCTCATAGGCGTGGAACCCGCCCGGGGACATCCACGGCGCCTGCGTCGGACCCGGCTCCTTGCCGTCCATCCACGCCGTGTAGGGGCCCATCTCGAAGGCGGGCACCGTGGGCTGCAGCGCCGCCCAGGCCTCCCGTCTTCCCCAGACGATACCCGTCCCCCGCGGCCCGAAGATCCACTTGTGGGTGCCGGCGCAGAAGAAGTCGACGCCCATCCCGGCCACCGCCTCGTCCTCCACGCCGAAGCCGTGGACGCCGTCGACGATCATCAGGATTCGCTCCGCCGCCGGCCGGGTGCGGTTGGCCTCGGCCACCACCTCCGCCAGGCGGCGCACGGGCAGCTTCACCCCGGTCGAGGAATGGACCCAGGTGACGCCCACCGAGCGCGTGGCGGGCCGGATCTCCCTGCGGAGCCGCTCCACGATCTCGTCCTCGCGCGCGTCGGAGGCCCGGTCGTAGAGGACGACCCTGCGCAGGGTGGCGCCGGAGCGGTGCGCGGCCACGCGCGCGGACTCGTGGTGCGAGTAGTGGTCGTGGACCGTGGTGAGGATCTCCTGCCCGGGCGGGACCATGAGGCCGGAGTACACGAGGGCCAGGCCCTCGGTGGTGCAGCGCACGAGGGCGACGTCCTCCGGGCTTCCCCCCAGGTACTCGGCCGCCGCCCGTCGCACCTCGTCGGGCTTTTGG
>DAINRN010000169.1:0-6169 GCA_036741815.1 Acidobacteriota bacterium | reverse complement strand
GGAAGAGGCCGTGCTCGATGACCGCGTAGGGGTTCCGGTCGATCTCCGCGCGCAGCGCCTCGATCGCCTCGCGCACCGGCCGCGGGTGGGACGCGATGTAGAAGGTCGCGAAGTGCTTCCACTCCCGCGAGGCGTCGAACTGGTCGCGCACCCACGCCCAGTCCGGCTCTGCACCGCCGGGAAGGGATTGCCACCGGCTGGCCGAGCCGACCGTGGGCGCGAGCGCGCCCGCGGCCACCGAGAGGCCCGCGCTCTGCAGGAAACGCCGACGGTCCACGGCCATGATCACCTCCGCGAATCGGACCCCCGACACTAGCGCCGGCGCGCCCTGGGTGTCAAAAGCGGGATTTGCAAAGCGGGATTTGCAATCAAGCTGTGAGGCGCAATCGGGCGCGTTAACGCGCGCGAGCTTCTCGAAGGGCGGGTTGCCGCGCCGATCCTGGCTCGTCGCGTTCCGTCACAACGGCAGGCGCAGCTTCTTCAGGAACGCTTCAAGGCGCGGGTCGGCCTCGAGGTTCTTGAGGAAGGGGTCGCCCTTCACGTAGGCCACACCGGAGTCGCGCTGAGCGTAGGCTCGTTCGAGCCACGCGAAGGCCTCGACGGCCTCGCCCCTGAAGGCATGGACCTCGGCGATCTGGTAAGCGCCGATCTCATGGTCCTTCTCGATCAGCTCGGCCAGGGCCGCGTCCGCCTCCATTTTCCGGCCCAGGGCGTGATAGGCCAGCGCGAGGTCGAACCGGCGCCAGAAGGGGTCGGGCTCCCGCTCGATCTCCTGAAGGACCAACTCCGGCTTCGATCGGAGCAGGTGGACCCACCCCAACCGCGCGTGGCCGCCAGGAAACTCCGGGTTGAGCTCGAGGACTTTCCGGAACGCGGCTTCAGCTTCGTCGAGCCGGCTGGCGTAGAGGGCGACCGCGCCGAGGTAATCGTGTGCAAGCCGGTTCAGTGGATCCAGCTCCACCGCTTTGCGGCCCAGTCGCATCGCCTCATCGATGCGGCCCAGAGCAAGGGCGAAGAGTGACGCCCGCGAGACGACCTCGGCGTTGCCCGGCTCCAGCTCCAGCGCGCGCTTGAAAGCGGCATCCGCCCCTGTCCAATCCCAAGCGTAGGTCCACTTGATATCGCCGAGCGCGGCGTGGGCCTCGGCCAGGTTCGGGTCCAGCGTGAGCGCTCTCTCGACCTCTCGACGCGCCTTCGGGAAGCCTTCGTCGAACGGAACGTAGCCGATATCCGCTTGAGTGAAGTGGGTCTTCGCCAAGCCAAGCCAGGCGAGGGAGTAGCCGGGGTCGAGCTTCAGAGCCTGCTCGTAGTAGGAGACTGCTTTTCCCAGGCTTTCCTTGGTCGAGCGGTCGAAGAAGAACCTCCCCTGGAGGTAGAGCTTGAAGGCTTCGGCATTGTTGCCTCGCGATCCGGAGGGCCGCTGGTCTTGGCCCAGGAGGGTCACCTTCAGCGCCTTCGCGACGGATCTCGAGATCTCGTCCTGGACTGCGAAGATGTCGTCCAGCTCCCGGTCATAGGTTTCCGACCAGAGGTGGAAGCCATCGGCGACGCTGACGAGCTGCGTCGTGATGCGGACCCGGTTGCCCGCCTTGCGCACGCTGCCCTCGAGCAGCGTCGCGACGTTCAGCTTCTGACCGATCACCCGCAGGTCTTCGGTCTTGCCCTTGAACTGGAACGAAGAGGTCCTCCCGGTGACCCGCAGCTCGGGGATCTTCGCAAGGACGTTGAGCAGCTCCTCGGCCAGGCCGTCGGAGAAGTATTCGTTCTCCTTGTCTGCGCTGATGTTCACGAAGGGCAGGACCGCGATCGAACGGAGGCTGGTGGGCGCTGTGGCCGGCGGCTCCGGCGCGGGGACCCCCGTTTCGCGCCCGCGCCAGAGGGTCACGACGGCCACCAGCGCCATCAGCGCGGCGGCTGCACCGAGCCACGGAGCGAGGCGCTTCCGTTGGGCCCGGATTGCCGGAGGCGCTGGGTCGGTCGACCGAACTGAAGTCGTATCCCGCCGCAGGCGCTGCAGGTCCGTGCGCATCTCTGCGGCGCTCTGATAGCGCAGCTCGCGATCCTTCTCCAGCGCCTTGGCGATGATCCGCTCCAGAGTGGCAGGAACCTTGGGGTTCAGCCGCACCGGGGCCACGGGCTCTCCGCCGAAGATGCCTTCCAGCGTCTCGCCCGTGTTCTCTCCGGGGAAGGCGAGCCTGCCCGTTGCCATCTCGTACAAGACGGCTCCGAACGAAAACAGGTCGGTGCGGGCGTCCAGATCCTTGCCTCTGGCCTGCTCCGGCGACATATAGGCCACCGTTCCCACTGTCCCGCCGACGGGCGTCAGGTCCAGCGGCCGGCTGGGCGTGGCGCGGTCCGAGTCTGCGGGCGCAGGATGCGCGAGCTGCTTCGCCAGGCCGAAGTCCAGGACCTTGGCCTGCCCACGCCCCGTCACGAAGATGTTCGCGGGCTTGACGTCCCGGTGCACGATGTCCCTGGCGTGAGCCGCGGCCAGCGCGTCGGCGATCTGCGCGCCCAGCTCGACCACGCGCTCGATCTCCATCGGCTCGCCGCCGATGAGGTGCTTCAGCGTCTGCCCTTCCATCAGCTCCATCACGATGAAGGACTGCCCCTTGTCCTCCCCGATGTCGTGGATGACACAGATGTTGGGATGGTCGAGCGCCGAGGCCGCCCGCGCCTCGCGCTTGAGACGCTCCCGCGCCTCCCGGCCCTCCGACGCCTCCGGCAGGAACTTCAGCGCCACTTTCCGGCCGAGGTTCAGGTCCTCCGCTTCGTACACCACGCCCATTCCGCCGCCTCCCAGCTTGGAGAGCACGCGGTAGTGCGAGACCGTCTGGCCGATCACGTCAGGTCCTCATGGCTGGGAGAAGCCCCCGGTGCGTTGGTCGCCGGCAGGGTCACCCGGGCGGTCTCGAGGAGTGTCGGAGATTGCGATGCGCAAGGATACTCTTCAGCTCCCGTGGAGCGAAGCCGCCGCGTTGGCGGCTGATTTCGTGGCGTCCGCGATGACGTCGGGGATGCCGGTCGCACGCAGGCCGGCTCCCGTCACGAAGAGTCCGGGCAGGCGGGCCAGGTGCGCGTCGAGCGCGGCCACCCGCTCCAGGTGCCCGACCTCCATCTGGGGTGTTCCCTCCGGCCAGCGGTAGACGCGCCGCACGACGGGCGCTCCGCCGATCCCCAGGACCGCGCGCAGATCTCCTTCCACGATCTCCACGAGCCGCGCATCGTCGAGGTCGATCACGCCCGGGTCGTGGACCCCGCCCACGAAGCCCCGGAGGAGGACGTGCCCTTCGGGCGCGCGTCCCGGCAGCTTCGTCGAAGAGAAGCTCACGGCGGTGGTCCGCCGCCCTTCGCCCCGGCCGATGAGCAGGCCGTATCCGTCGAGCGGATGGCTCACGTCGGATCGGCGATAGCCGAGCAGGACCGTGGCCGTCGAGGCGAAGGGCACGGCGGCGAGGATGCGGGAGCCCTCGGCGGACAGGCCCGCCAGAAGGGGCGCGGCGCGCGGAGGCGGCAACGCCAGCACGACGGCCCGGGCCTCGAGCGTCCCGGCCGCGGTCTCCACCAGGAAGCCGCCCGGCGCCCGCCGCAGTCCGAGCGCCGCCGTGCCGCTCGTCAAGGCGGCGGAGGGAAGGCCGGTGACGATGGCATCGACGAGCTCGCCCAGGCCGCCAGTGAGCGAGATGAAGCCCGCCGTCCCCCCTTCGACCGGCGACCGCGGCGCGTCGCGCATCCCGCGCACGAGGCTCTGCCGCCGCGCACCCATCTCGTGCAGGCGGGGGAAGGTGGCGCGGATGGAGAGCCGGCTCGCGTCGCCGGCGTGGATGCCCGCCAGCAGCGGCTCGCCCACCACCTCCACCGCTTCCCGCCCCAGCCGCGCGCCCAGGAACGACGCGATCGATTCGTCCGCCGCGGCGGGAGGGACCGGGAGCCACGGCTCGAGGCACATGCGCAGCTTCGCCCTCCAGCCGAACAGGCCGCTCCGCCAGAATGGGCCCATGCGGGTGGGCACGCCCAGGACCATGCCCTCGGGCAGCCGGTGCAGTGCGCCGCGGCGCAGGACGTAGACCGCCGCCCGCGCCGGATCGGTGGGCACCATGCGGCCGCCCAGCCCCACCGCGCGGCAGAGCTCCACCCCGTCCGGCTTGGAGGCCAGCATGGTGTCGGGCCCGCCCTCGAGGAGGAACCCGGCCTCGCGGTCGGTGCGGATGACACCGCCCCATCGCGGCGCCGCCTCCAGGACGGCGAAAGCGAGGCCGCGCTTGTGGAGGAGGCGGGCCGCGGCGAGGCCTGCGATGCCCCCTCCGACCACCGCGACGTCGGTCCGCCGGTCAGGCACTCGCGGCGCGCACGAGGTCGGCCAGGGCGCGGATGAAGGTGGGCGACGTGTTCAAGGACGCGGTACGGGACAGGGCGATCCCCCGCCGGTGGGCCGCGTCCCTGGCCGCCACGTCCACGTCGTACAGCACCTCGGTGTGGTCGGAGACGAACCCGATCGGGACGACGACGACCTCGGTCACGCGCTCGCGCGCCAGCTCGTCCAGCGCCTCCTCCACGGCGGGACCGATCCAGGGCTCGGGCGTGCGCCCGGCGCTCTGGTAGGCCAGGCGGAAGCGGGCGAGGCCGGCCCGCGCGGCCACGGCCGCGGCGGTCGCGGCCACCTGCTGCGGATACGGATCGCCCTCGCGCACCGCGCGGAGGGGAAGGCTGTGGGCCGTGAACAGGAAGGACGCGCCGGGCCGGAGCGCGCGGGCCTCGCGCACCTTCTCCGCGAACGCGTCCACGAGGCCGGGGTGGTCATGCCAGGACGCGACGAAGCGGACCTTCACGCCGGCCGGCCGCGCCTCGTCCACCGCCTGCCGGTACTTCCCGACCGACAGGGTCGAGTACTGCGGGGCCAGCGGCACCGCCACCAGGTCGGTGCAGCCCTCCGCCGACGCCGCGGCGAGCACGTCCACGATGAAGGGCCGCCAGTTGCGCATGGCGAAATAGACCCGGCGCCCGTCTCCCAGCTCGCGGCCCAGGGCCTCGGCCTGCGCGCGCGTGATGTCGGTGAGCGGCGAGCGCCCGCCGATGGCGGCGTAGTTCCCGCGCATCTCCTCGATCAGCTCCGGCGAAGGAGGCCGCCCGCCACGGACCCGGGTCAGGTACTCGGGCATCTCGTCCAACGTGTCCGGGGTGCCGTGGGCCAGGAGGAGGACCGCCCTCATGCGCGGGCGGTCCGCTCGCGCACGCGCTCCACGACGGCGCGGACGTTCTCGACCGGCGTCATGGGAAGGACGCCGTGCCCCAGGTTGAAGACGTGCCCGGGCCGTCCCGCCGCCCGGCGCAGGACGTCGTCGACGCGGTCGATCAGCCGGGGGAGCGGACCGAGCAGCAGCCCGGGGTCCAGGTTCCCCTGGACGGCCGCGTCCTCGCCCACGCGGCGCCATCCCTCGTCGAGGGGGAGACGCCAGTCCAGGCCGATCACGTCCCCCCCCGCCTCGCGCTGCGCGGCGAGGAGGTGGCCGGTCCCGGTCCCGAAGTGGATCACGGGGACGCCGGTCCCGCGCAGGGCGGCGAAGATCGTCCGCACGTGGGGCAGGGCGAACTCGCGGTAGTCCGCCTCGTCGAGGGCGCCCACCCAGGAGTCGAAGAGCTGGAGGGCCTGGGCGCCGGCCTCGACCTGGGCTCGGAGATAGTCGCCCACCACCTCGGCCAGCAGTGCGGCCAGGCGGTGCCAGGCGGCGGGATCGCCGTACATCAGGGCCTTGGTGATCGCGAAGGCCGTGGAGTGGCCTCCCTCGACCGCATACGAGGCGAGCGTGAACGGCGCTCCCGCGAAGCCGATGAGCGGTACCTTGCCCTCGAGCTCCCGCCGCAGCAGGCGGATGGCTTCCAGCACCGGGGCCAGCGCCTCGCGCGGCTCGAAGCGGCGCAGGGCGGCGACGTCCGCCGCGGCCCGCACCGGCTTCAGGATGACGGGCCCCTCGCCCGCCTGGAACTCGAAAGGGATCCCCATCGGCTCCAGGGGCAGCAGCAGGTCGCTGAAGAGGATGGCCGCGTCCACGCCAAGCCGGCGCACCGGCTGCAGCGTGGCCTCCACCGCGAGCTCCGGGGTCCGGCAGATCGTGAGCAGCGTGTGCTCCTGCCGGAGGGCGCGGTATTCGGGCAGGTAGCGTCCCGCCTG
>DAINRN010000168.1:1263-7364 GCA_036741815.1 Acidobacteriota bacterium | reverse complement strand
GGGATGAACGACCTCGTCCGGCCGGCGCTCTACGGCGCCTACCACCGCATCGAGCCCGTCACCCTCCACGGCCGTCCGCCCGGCCGCGTGGACGTCGTGGGGCCGGTGTGCGAGACGGCCGACTTCCTGGCCAAGGACCGCGAGCTGCCGGCCGTGGAACCGGGGGACCTCCTCGCGGTGCGGGACGCCGGCGCCTACGGCTTCTCGATGTCCTCCACGTACAACATGCGCCCGCGACCCGCCGAGGTCATGGTGGAGGCCGGCGCCGCGCGCCTCGTCCGCCGGCGCGAGACCTTCGAGGACCTCACCGCGGCGGAGGTCGGCTGATCAGGGAGACTTCCAGGCCTTCTCGTAGCGCAGCAGCCCCGTCGAGTCCACGATCAGGCCGCGCACGTCCCGTCGCGAGGCCACGAAGATCGAGACGTGGTACAGCGGCACCCAGGGCATGTCCCGCTGGAACAGGGCCTGGGCCTCGGCGTAGGCGGCGAGTCGCTCCGCGGGCCCGCCGCCGCGTCGGCCGCGCTTGAGCAGCGTGTCCATCGCCGTCGACCGGTACCGGCTGCGGTTGGTGGTGCCGACGGACTCGGAGGCCACGAGCGTGGAGAGGAAGTCATTGGGGTCCATGGTGTCCGCCTGCCAGCCCATCACCGCCATGTCGTAGTCGCCGCGGCCCGCCCTCTCGAGGTACTCCGCCCAGGTCGGGACCTGCCGCACCGTGACGCGTATGCCGACCCGGGCCAGGTCGTCACGGACATGCGCGGCCTCCTCCAGGGGCGCGGGCAGGTACGGGCGCGGGGCGTCCACGGCCAGGAGCGTGAGGTCGAGGCCGGTGGGGAACCCCGCCTCCGCCAGGAGGCGGCGCGCCGCCGGCAGGTCGAGGGTGAGGTCCTTGGTGCGCGCGCTGTAGCCCCAGAGCGAGGGGGGAAGCGGGTTGCGGGCGGGAACGCCGTGGCCGCCGAGGAACCTGGAGACGAGCGCGGGCCGATCGATGGCCCGCGAGATGGCCTGGCGCACGCGCCGGTCGTCGAGGGGCCGCCGCTCGTTGTTGAGCGAGAGGAAGGCGATGTTGAGGCCCGTCTTCGAGTGCAGCGTCATGGCAGGCGAGGCGCGTAGCTGCGGGAGCCGCTGGTACCCCACCGCCGCAGAGACGTCCACCTCGCCCGAGAGGAGCGCGGCCAGGAGCGACTGCTCGTCGCGATAGCGGCGGAAGTCGATGCCCCCGAGGCGGGGCGGTCCTCCCCAATAGGTCCAGTTCGGGATCAGCTCCACCAGCCCGGGGCGGACCGAGACGAGGCGGAACGGGCCCGTCCCCACCGGCCGGCCGGTGGCGCCCCTGGCCAGCTCGCGCGGGCTCTGCAGCGAGAAGAAGGGCTGCGAGAGCGTGGCCAGGAGCGCGGCGTTGGGACGCTCCAGGGTGATCGACACCACGCGCGGGCCCACCCGCTCCGCCTGGCCGGGGAACCCGCGCTCGTGGCGCAGGTTCTCGAGGTTGGCCACCACCGCGTCGGCGTCCAGCGGTGCGCCGTCGTGGAAGCGCACGCCCTCGCGCAAGGTGAACGTCCAGACGCGGCCGTTGACGTTGGCCCACGTGGTGGCCAGCGAGGCCTCGGGCCGCGTGCCGTCCGGGCGGTAGCGGACGAGCGTCTCGCAGACGTTGGCCATGATGGCGGCGGAGAGCAGGTCGGTGGCGCGGTGCGGCTCGAGGGACAGGGGATCGGCCAGCGTCCCCACCACCAGGGTGTCGGGCGGCGCCGCCAGGAGCGCCAGGACGAGAAGGGACGTCATCGAAGCCATCATCGTTCAATTCGGGGAGGAGCCGGTCAAACGCCCGATAATGGAACGAGGGTTAGCGGGCGGAGGATGCGGGCTTGGTGGTCGTCGCTTGTGGTCTCGTGGACGACCAGGCAGTCACGCCTCGAAGACGAGCTCGACGTACTCGCCGGCTTGCAGCGCTTCGAGGGCTTTCACAATCCGGCCGGACTGCTTCTGGATCCGCGGCCAACTGGTCGTTGGAAGGACCAGAATGCCGATCCGCCGGCCGGACAGATTCTGCTGATGGCGGAGACTCTGGTCCGTGGTCACGAAAGCGTCAAACGACGTCTCGGCAGCCGCGAGCAGGTCTCCGTTGTCCAGCTCCGACCAGCCCATTTCGAACGCCGTGCTCACCTCGTGGCCGATCAGCAGCCCCCTCAGCGGTACGGGCGTTCCCTGGTCGAAGAGAATCCTCATGCCAGGGCTCGGGAGGAAAGCGCCGAATCAGGCCTCGACCAGGCTGCGGCCGGCGAACTCGAGCACGGCCTCGACCTGATGACGGGAGACGCCGGGGAACCACTCCAGGAACTCGTCCACCCTCGCGCCGTCCTCGAGGTTGTCGAACAGCGCCTTGATCGGAACGCGCGTGCCTCGGAAGAGCCACGCGCCGCTCACCCTCCCAGGCACTCGCTCGGCCGCCGAACACTGGCTCCAGTCGAGCACCAGATCAAGCTACACCAAGCCGCTGGTGCGGGCAAGATCGATGCCGCGCGCTGGGATCTGTGCGGGGGGCGCCGGGCAACCGGCGTCCCTACCGCAAACAAGTTCCACAGCGACCCGACCGGGACAGCCTACGCTCGGTATTCAGGCGAGGCCATTTCACGCCGAGAGGCGGAGAAGATCGGTCAGGGTTTGAGAACCTGCTCGCGGCCATTCTCGTCCCTCAGCTTGAGTGAGCTGGACGTGCCCTTGGCCGCCAGCACGATCCACGTGTCCTTCGTGCCCGTGGGGCCGGCCAGGCTCATTCCGGCCTCCTCCTCCGAGGCGCCGAACTTGACGGACGGGCGGCCGCGCTCGGTGATCAACCGCAAAAGCACCGTCTCAGGATAGCGGTCGCCCGCCTTCGAGGTCCCGGCGGGCATCACCGTGATGCTGGCACGGACCCGTCCCTGGTCGTCCACGATCTCCAGCCCGCTGCCGTGAAGCATCGGCGGCTTGCCCTGCGCCGCCGCCGGGCGCTGTGCGGACAGCGAGACCATCAGGACCACGAGGTTCACGAGTGTCAGCGCCAGGGCAGACCACTGCAGCTTCATGACAGTTCCTCCGGTTTGGTCAGGACGGGCTTGGACACGGGGCCGGCTTGGAGTTCCCGTTGTCCATGTCCGAGACGATCAACCACCGACCGTCCGCACCCTTGCGCAACGTGAGCGTGAACTTTCCTACGTCAGGCTCACCCTTGTTCCGAGCATAGCCCCCGATGATGTATCCCGTTGAGCCCTCGACGGAGTAGGCGAGCGCCCGCAGCGACAGGGGACCACCGTGCCCCGCGTAGTGCGCCTCGATGGCCGACCGGCCGCGCACCGGCGGCCCGCCGCTCGAGAGCACGAAGCCGTCCTCGGTGAAGAGGGCGGCCAGGGCGCGGTTGTCCTTCCGCTGCCAGGCGGACTCGTACTCGGTGAGGACACGGGCCAGCGCGGGCGGCAGGGTCACACCGGGCGGATCGGCGCCGCCGCTTGGCGCCGCTTGAGCGACGACGCCCGCCACGAGCAGGGCCATCAGCGTCATGTCCAATCTCCTCGCCGCACGCGACGGCTACTCGTACCGGAGCGCCTCGATAGGGTCCAGGTTGGCCGCCTTGCGCGCCGGGTAGTAGCCGAAGAAGACGCCCACCGCGGCCGCGAAGGCGAAGGCGATGAGGATCGAGGCCGTGGTGATGGTGGCGGGCCAGGCCAGGAAGCGGGTGAGGCCCTGGGAGGCCGCGATCCCGACCACGACGCCCACGGCGCCGCCCACCACCGAGAGGCCCACGGCCTCGGCCAGGAACTGGCGCAGGATGTCGCGGGTGCGCGCGCCCACCGCCATGCGCAGGCCGATCTCGCGCGTCCGCTCGGTGACCGACACCAGCATTATGTTCATGATGCCGATGCCTCCCACGAGCAGGCTGACGGAGGCGACGCTCATCAGGAGGGTGGTCATCGTCTGCGCCATCTCGACCCGGGTGGCCGCCATCTCCTCGACCGTGCGCACCGTGAAGTCGTCATCTTCGGGGTTGGAGATGCGGTGGCGCTGGCGCAGCAGCCGCGTGATCCCGGTGGCGGTGGGCTCCACGGCGTCCGAGCTGACCGCGGAGACGAGCACCTGCTGGATGTTCGGTATGCCCAGGACCTTCTTCTGGACGGTCGTGTAGGGGGCCACGATCAGGTCGTCCTGATCCTGGCCGAACTGGCCCTGGCCCTTGGGGGCGAGCACGCCCAGGACCCGGAAGGGCAGGTTCTTGACGCGGATGACCTGGCCCACGGGGTCCTGGTCGGGGAAGAGGTTCTGGACCACGGTCGCGCCCAGGAGGCAGACCTTCTCCGCTACCAGGACGTCGCGCGACGTGAAGGTGGCGCCGCTCGTGACCGGCCAGTTGCGGATCGTGACGTAGTCCTCGTTTCCGCCCTCGATCGAGGTGTTCCAGTTCTGGTTCCCCGCCACCACTTGCACGCGCCCGCGCACCATGGGGCTCACGCGCTCGGCGGTCGGGACCTCCTGGGCGATGGCCTGCGCGTCCTCGAGGGTCAGGGTGCTCACCGAGCCCGCGCCCTGGCGCACGGTCCCCGGGCCGCGGCCGAAGCTGCCCGCGGAAACGTAGATGACGTTCGTGCCCTGGCTCTCGATCTGCTCGTCGATGGCGGCGCGCGCCCCGGACCCCAGGGCGATCATGGCGATGACGGAGGCCACGCCGATGATCACGCCCAGCATGGTCAGCATGGAGCGGACCTTGTTCCGGCGGATGGCCCGTGCCGCGATGCGGACGGTATTGCCGAGGTCCATGGCCTAGGCCTCGGCCTCGAGGGGCGGCAGGGCCGCGAACTCGGCGGCGGCCTCGCGCCGCGTCGCCACGGGCGCGTCGGAGACGACCCGCCCGTCGCGGAAGGTGATGATCCGCTCGGCGAACCCGGCGATGTCGGGCTCGTGGGTGATGAGGACGATGGTGATGCCCCGCTCCCGGTTCAGGCGCTGGAGCACCTCCATGATCTCGATGCTGGTGCGGCTGTCGAGGTTGCCCGTGGGTTCGTCCGCCAGGATCACGCCGGGATCGTTCACCAGCGCCCGCGCCACCGCCACCCGCTGCTGCTGGCCGCCGGAGAGCTGGCTGGGCGTGTGGTGCGTCCGCGAGCCGAGGCCCACCGTCTCCAGCAGCTCCTTGGCCTTGCGGTCGCGCTCCGCGGCGGGAATCCCGCCGCCGTTGTAGAGGAGGGGCAGCTCGACGTTCTCGAGGGCCGTGGTGCGCGACAGCAGGTTGAAGCTCTGGAAGACGAAACCGATCTTCCGGTTGCGGAGGACCGCCCGGCGGTCGCGGTCGAAGCCCGAGACGTCCTCGCCTTCGAGCAGGTACCGCCCGCCCGTGGGCCGGTCGAGCAGGCCGATGATGTTCATGAACGTCGATTTCCCGCTGCCGGAAGCCCCGACCACCGCCGTGAACGACCCGGCCGGGATCGCGAGGTTGACCCCCCGCAGGGCGTGGATGGTCACGTCGCCCACCACGTAGGACTTGCGGAGGTCGTCGACCTGGATGACGGGGTGGGCCGCCATCGTCAGCGCTGCCGGCGCGGGGGCCTTTGCGGATTGAACGGGTTCGATGCGCCCGGCGAGGCCGCGGGCCGCGCCCCCGCGCCGCGGGCGGCGTCGGTCTCCGCGCCCGTCACCACGCGCGCGCTCTGGTCGAGGCCCTCGCGCACCTCGACGAACTGCCCGTCCGAGATCCCCAGCCGCACCCGCGCGGGCTGCGGCTCGCCCTTCTCGTTCAGGACGAAGACGATCTGGGAGCGCGTCCCGCCCGTCCGCTCCGGGCGGCTCCCCGGGCCCGCGGCGGCCGCGGTCCCGTTGTCCTGACCCTGGCGCTGACGCTGCCGTTGCGAGGGGTCGAACCCCTCCGGCCGGAACCGTAGGGCGGCGGCGGGGATGCGCAGCACGTCATCGGCCTTGCGCACCACGACCGATACCGTGGCCGTCATCCCCGGCATCAGCCGCTGCTGGGGGTTGTCCACGCTGATGATGGCGTTGTAGGTGACGACGTTCTGCACGGTCGTGGGCTGGAGCCGGACCTGCTGGCAGCGGTTGGAGATTTCGTGCCGGTGCTGCAG
>DAINRN010000168.1:0-1253 GCA_036741815.1 Acidobacteriota bacterium | reverse complement strand
GGCCGGGGAACGTCTGGTCCGGGTAGGCGTCCACGCGGAACTCCACGTCCTGGCCCGGCTGCACGCGGCCCACGTCGGCCTCGTCGATGGAGGCGTTGACCTGGAGCTCCCGTAGGTCGTTGGCGATCACGAACAGCACCGGCGCCTGCAGCGACGCGGCCACGGTCTGGCCGACGTCCACGTTGCGGGCGATCACCACGCCGTCGATGGGAGAGCCGATGACGGTGTGGGCCATGTCCACCTGCGCCTGGTTCAGGCCGGCCGCGGCCTGGCTCACGGCGGCCTCGCTGGCCTTCACCTGTGCGGCCGCCGCCTCGTTGTTGGCGCGGGCGGTGTCCAGGTCGCTCTGCGGCAGCAGTTGCTGGGCCGCGAGCGCCTTCGCACGCTCGTATTTCTGGCGCGCGTCCTCGAGCTCCGCGCGGGTGCGCTCGAGGTTCGCGCCCGCGGAGACGAGGTTGGCCCGCGCCTGCTCCACGCGGGCCTGGAAGAGCGAGGGATCGAGGCGGGCCAGGACCTGGCCCTTCTTCACCGTGGAGTTGAAGTCCGCGCTGAGGCTCTGGATGGTGCCCGAGACCTGCGACCCGACCTGGACGGTGGTGACGGCCTGGACGGCGCCCGTAGCGCCCACCACCTCGACCACGTCGCCGCGCTCCACCGCCGCGGTAGCGTAGCGGACCTCCTCGTCACGCCCCTTCCAGAGGAAGAAGCCCCCGGCCAGCAAGAGGATGCCGGCCAGGGCGGCCACGACGGGCCTCGGGGGCGGGCGCATCTCCACAACAGTTTAGACCGGCCCTTGCGCCCCCGGTTGGGCCGGTCCGGTCAAAGGTTGTACCGCCCCTACGGGTTCACGCCCAGCAGAAGCGGCGTCGAGGCCGTGGTGGTGCTGATGCTGGCGCGGCCCGTGGCCGTGACCACGCTCGCGGTGGTGGGCGCGCCGCCGATGCCCGCCTCCTGCACGCGCTCGAAGTCCACCAGGCTGCGGCGGTAGTCGCCGATGGCGCGCAGCTCCGCGACCTCCGTCACCGCCAGGTCGCGCTGGCTCTGCGTCACCAGGAAGTTCGTGGACATGCCCGCCGCGAACTTCTTCGTCTCGGCGTCCAGGCGCCGCTCCTGGAGGACGCGGGCGGCGCGGGTGGACGCCACGCGCTTGATGTTCGTCTCCACCGCGCGCGCGGACGCCCGGACCTCGGCCGTGACCTGCATCTCGAGGCGCCGCAGGCCGGCCAGGGACTGGTCGCGGCTGACCCGGGCCC
>DAINRN010000167.1:0-7369 GCA_036741815.1 Acidobacteriota bacterium | reverse complement strand
TGCTGCTGCCCGGGGTCCACAACGCCTCGGAGGCCGCGCGCATCGCCCAGAAGGTGATGGAGGCCGTGCGCCGTCCCTTCCAGCTCCAGGGCCGGGAGCTGTACGTCACCACCAGCATCGGGATCAGCATCTATCCCGAGGACGGCGTGGACGCGGAGTCCCTGATCCGCAGCGCCGACATCGCGATGTACCGCGCCAAGGAGCAGGGGCGCGACCGCTTCCAGCTCTACGCCCCGGCCATGAACGCGCAGGCCGTGGAGCGCATGGGCCTGGAGCACGGGCTGCGCAAGGCCCTTGACCAGGATCAGCTCGTCATCCACTACCAGCCCATCATCGAGGTGGCCACCGGACGCATCCACGGTACGGAGGCGCTCCTCCGCTGGCGGCACCCAGACCTGGGGCTGGTGCCGCCGGACGACTTCATCGAGCTGGCGGAGATGACGGGCCTCATCACGCCCATGGGCCCCTGGATCCTGGAGGAGGCGTGCGGCCGCACGCGCGCCTGGCAGCGGGGCACGCGCTTCTACTTCTCGGTCGCGGTGAACCTCTCCGCGCGACAGTTCCTCGAGCGCGACCTGGTCAGCCAGGTGAAGCGGGCGCTGCGCAACACCGGGCTGGAGGCCCGGTTCCTCGAGCTGGAGATCACGGAGAGCGTGGCCATGCAGAGCGCGGAGGCCACCCTGCGCACGCTCAAGGAGCTGAAGGCGCTGGGGGTCCGCATCTCCATCGACGACTTCGGCACCGGATACTCGTCGCTGGCGTACCTGAAGAAATTCCCGATCGACACCTTGAAGATCGACCAGTCGTTCGTGAGCGACATCGGGACGAACGCCGATGACTCGGCCATCGCCGCGGCCGTCATCGCCATGGCCCACGGCCTGGGCCTGCGGGTGGTGGCGGAAGGCGTCGAGCGCGAGGAGCAGCTCGAGTTCCTGCGCCGGCAGCGGTGCGACCACTACCAGGGCTTCCTCTTCAGCCGGGCGCTGGCGGCGGAGGAGTTCGGGGCCATGCTGCGCGACGGGCCACCGGGCCCGTCCGCGTCGCCGGGACCGCGCCGGCCGGGCTAGAGGCTACTGCGATCCCGCCGTGGACCCGGCGGCCGCGGCGGGCGGGGCAGGAGGGGCGGGCATCAGCATGTGCATGCCGCCGGCGGGCGACGCGGCCAGGACGCGGTCCGGCGCCGTGGGATCGAGGCCGACGGTCCACACCCGGTCCGTGACCAGCCCGTCGGTAGGCAGGCGCTCCCAGGTGAGGCCGGCGTCCTGGCTGCGAAAGACGCCGCCCCAGGTGAAGTCGCTCGCGTACAGGGTTCGCCCGTCGGGGTGGGTGGCGAGCCCGGTGATGTCGGAGAACGGGATCCCGCTGGCGCAGCGCACCCACGTCTGCCCCTGGTCCGCGGAACGATAGAGGCCGGCGCCCGTGCTGGCGAAGACGACGCGGTCGTTCCCCGGCAGCACCGCCAGGCTGTGCGTGTCGGCGCCCAGGCTGCGCGACACCGCGGTCCAGGTCTCGCCGCCGTCCCGGCTGCGGAAGAAGGCCATGGCCGTGGCGGCGAGCATGACCCCCGGCTGCCGGCCGGAGGCGGCCAGCGCCGCCACCGGCCCGGAGAGCCAGACCGACGGCCGCCTCCACGTCTCGCCCGCGTCGTTCGTCCGAAGGAGCCCCGCGGAGGTCGCGGCCAGGAACACCCGGTCCGACAGCGCGGTCACGTCGTTGACGCGCGGGTGCATGTCGAGGTCCGCGATCACGGTGGGCAACCGGCGCCACGGTCCCGCGCCGACCGAGAGGAACAGGCCGTCGTCGGTGCCGGCCAGGACGCCCGTCCCGGCCACGGCCAGGGACAGGACCTCCCGCCCCTCGAGCCCCGCGCCCAGCTTCGTCCACGGCCCCCTCGGTCCCGGGGCCGAGAACACGCCGCCGTGCTGGCGGTCGCCCCAGATCCCGACCAGGACGCGCCGCGTGGCGGGGTCGAAGGTCATGCGCGAGACGAACCGCTCCGAGAAGCCGGTGTTCGATGTGAACCAGGTGTTTCCTCCGTCGCCGCTGCGCAGGACGCCGGCCCCGTCGGTCCCGAGCAGGACGGCCCCGCCCGGCAGGACGAGGACCTTGTTCACGACCAGGGTCTTCTGCGTCATGAGCCGCCAGGTCGTCCCGTTGTTGTCGGTCGCCCACAAGCCTTCCGTGGTTCCCGCGTAGAGCGTGTCGGGCCGTTCCGGGTCCTGGGCGAAGGACCGTGTGCGGCGGCTGCTCGACGGTACGCCCCGGAACTTCGTGAAGCGCTCCCCGCCGTCGAACGAGCGGTACATCCCGCTGCAAGCGGTGGCGTAGACGGTCAGGGGGTCCCGCTTGTCGATGGTCATGGTGAAGATGTCGGAGTCGGTGATGATCCCGGCCTTCACGGAACGCCAGGTGGCGCCCCCGTCCACCGTCTTCCACGGCAGGTGCCAGGTCCCGACGTAGATGATGTCCGGGTACCCGGGGTCGATGGCCAGCGACTCGACGTTGCGTATCTCGGCGTCGCCCGCCGGGCTGATGAGCTGCCACGAGGCCCCGCCGTTGATGGACCGGAACACGCCGGTGAGGGTGCCGGCCACCACGACGTCCGGGTTGCTGGGGGCGATGGCCAGGGCGCGCACCGACTCGCCCTGGATTCCGGGCAGGACCTTGAAGGTGCGGCCGCCGTCGGCGCTGCGGGCCACGCCGCCGCCCTTGCCCGCCACCTCCCAGTAGCCGACGAAGACCACGCCCCGCGGGTCCACCGCGATCTCGTCGAGGCTCTTGCCGCGCTGGGGGAAGCCCGGGCTCATCCGCTGCCAGCGGCCGCCCGAGTCGTCGGACCGGTAGAGCACGCCGTCGGCGGTGCCGAGGTACAGGCGCCGGTGGTTCGTGGGGTCGGCGGCCAGGGAGCGCACGTCCCCGCCGTGCGGCCCGACGGGGATCCAGCTCTGCGATCGCGCCGGAGCGGAGAACAGGACGACCAGGGAGAGCGTCAGGAGGGTGCGTCGGATCGGCGGGGTCATTTGCCCTAAAGAAGCCTGGAGAGTTTACCGCGGAACCTCGTGGAAATACACAGGAAATGGCGTCGGGAATCCGTGGCCATGGGTGCAACCTTTACAAGCGACCGGAAAAGGCTCGGGCGCGGCCGGATGGGCCGCGCCCGAGCGGTACGAGCGGAGGTCGCGTAGTTGCGGGTCTAGTCGTCGTCCTCGGGTACGACCGCGCCCTCCGGCACGAAGATCAGCTCGACCCGGCGGTTCTTGGCTCGCGCCATGGCCGTCGTTCCGGTATCGAGCGGCTTGGTGGCGGCAGCGCTACGGACCGTGATGCGGGACTCCTCGATGCCGCGCTCCTTCACCAGGTACGTCTTGACGGCTTCGCCGCGCTTGCGGGCGATGACGTCGGGGTGCTTCTCGCCGCTGTCGGCATGGCCCACGATGATGACCCGGCTCCTCGGATCCTGGCGCAGCCGCGAGGCCACGTCGTCGAGGCAGGCCTTGTCCACGTTGTTCAGACGGGCCAGGTTCCGCGGGAACCCGCCGGAGATGCAGGTGACGGTCTCGACCGCCGGCTTCGCCGCGGTCGCGATGCGGACGGTGCAGGTCGACTCCGCCGTGCCGCCGCGTCCGTCGCTGACCTTGACGGTGATGGTGACGGTGGCGGGCGGGGTGACGCCGGTGCTGTCGTAGGTGGCGGTGGCGCCGTTGCCGGTGATGCGGCCCTGGCTGGCGCTCCACTCGTAGGTCAGGGTGTCGCCGTCCGCGTCGGAGGCGTTGGCGCGGACCCGCACGGTCTCACCCGGCAGGATCTGCGACCGCTCCACCTCGCAGTTGACCGTCGGGTTGTTGTTGGAGGGCGGCGGCGGCGGCGGCGGCGGTACCGCGACCTCGCGGCAGGCGAAGCCGGGGTGCCAGCCGACGGAGAGATGCCGGCCGGTCCAGCTCTTGGAGCCCTGGTTCAGCCCGCGGTCGTCGAAGTTGAGGTTCCAGGAGATGGCGGGACGGATGAAGAACCCCTTGATCCAGAACACCGGGCCGACCACCAGGTCGAGCGGGTTGGTCTGCTCGAGGGCCACTTCGCCCGGGCCCGTGGTCACGTCACCCGTGTAGTTCGTCCCCATCAGCTCGGCCTGCAGCTGGAAGTTGCGGCACGCGGGGATGTTCAGGCCCACGGCCCACTTGAAGGCATCCTGGATCTCCCTGACGTCCGGGTCGCTGTTCTTCTGGTAGCCGATCGACCCGTGGATGTCGGCAGCGTGGTTCAGGTGCTTGGAGAGGATCAGATCTCCGCCCCAGGCCGACTTGCCGGTTCCGAGCCCCTTGGCCTCGTCGGCGGTGGGGATCTTGAAGAACACGCGCGCGGCCAGGCCCACGCCGTCACCCATGTAGTCGTTCAGGAAGCCGTACTTCAGGCCGATCTTGAGGTCGCCCACCCCGGTCTCCCAGGGCGTGTTCACGAAGGGATAGTCGTTGACGAACCCGGGCTGGGACAGGGCGTCGGCGTCGAGCCGGTTCTGCAGCCCGAAGTTGCCGTACAGCTCGAGGCGCGACGTGATCCCGTAGCCGAGGGAGAGGCCGTGGATCGAGATGTCCTCGTCCTTGGGGTCGCGGTCGAGGTTGTCGCGGAACAAGCTGAACGAGAACTTGCTCTTCGGCAGGGTGTAGGCCGAAGGCATGTGGAAGAGGCCCGTGGTGCCCTCGTAGGTGGGCGTGGCCGGGTGGACCTCGTACTCCTTGCCTTCGATCTCCATGGTCCAGGTCTTCACCTCTTCCTTGGTGATCGTGTCGCCGTGCGACGTCGTGGTGGTCGTGGTGGTCTCGGTGGTCGTGACCTGTTGGTCCTTCGCCTCGCCTGCCGGGGGCGCCTGCGCCCAGGCCGCCGGGCCCAGGGCGAGGAGCCCGCCGAGCAGCCAGGTCGTCAATGCTGGTCTCATCGAACGTCCTCCTTATCTGGCCGTTTCAGCATTAGCTCAAAGTGTATGAGGTTCTATTGACAAGAAGTGTAGCACCCGAAGCCAGCGACGGGCGTTCGGGGGTCCGCTTTCCTTGTGGCGCCGGCAGGAGTCGGGGACTCGTCCGGGCCGTTGACGACCTGGCGGACGTCGGGCACCCCCTGTACCGCTCGGAGCGCGCGTCCCCTGCCCATCCTGGAACCTCGCAGGCGCCCATCGGCCGCCGACTGCCACCTTGGACACCTCGTACTATAGTGTCGCATCTTCTGTTGTGACGCCAGCGGAGCAATGCAAGAATCGTGCTACGGGGCCGGGAGCCCCATCGAGCCAACAGGAACGGGGCATTGGACCATTTGACGGCCGCCGGCGGGGGTGAGGCGTCTCACACCTCGCCGGGATCAGAGGGGACTGTGCCTCAGCCGACGCCAGCGCCCGCTCCGCGCGACCCAAATTTACAAACCACCGCATGACATGCCGCTGGGCGGGCTACCCACTCGCGGCGGGCCTGGCCGCCTGGTTGGGAGCCAGCCACGCCCTCGCCGCGGACTACCTCGAGGAGCGCGCGGCTGACCTCGTGGCTTGGCGGGCGTGGAACCAGGGCGCGCTCGACGAGGCCCGCCGCCGCGACCAGCCGGTGTTCCTGTTCATCGGGGATCCGGCCTGCGTCCCGTGCCGCGCGGACGAGCGTGCGGCTTTCGGGGATCAGGACGCCGCCGGCTTCGTCAACGGGGCCTTCGTGAGCGTGGCGGTGGACCGCTTCGAGCGGCCCGACCTGGCCTCGCTCTTCGCCGTCCTGGACCCCGGGCCCGCCGCCCACGGTCCGCCGCTCGCGGTCTTCCTCCTGCCCGACGGCCGGCCGTTCGCCGCGCAGGCCGGCCTTGCCCGGGAGGACCGCCCGGGCGTGCCGGGACTCAAGACGCTGGCCCTCCGCCGCCTCTCGGATTTCCAGCACGACCGCGCCGGAATCGAGGCGGACGCGGCCGAGAACGTGGAATGGCTGCTGCGCGCGCAGGCCTCCGAGGCGCCGCGCCGGCCTCTGGCGCCTGACGTCGTGGAGGCGGCGCTCAAGGGACTGTCCGAGGCCTTCGACGCGGCGAGCGGAGGATTCGGGCCGGCCGGCGAGGTGCCGCCGGGCGCGCCGCGGCTGCTGCTCGAGGAGCACGCGCGTCGGGCGGACGCCAACCTCGTCCGCATGGCTTCGTCGTCCCTCGACGCGATCGCCGCCCGCCAGCGCGGGGCGGCCACGCACACGCTCGGCGCGGACGCGGTGCTGCTGCGGGGGCTGGCGCAGTCGTACGCGGCCATCGGATCGATCGGCCATCGCGCGGCCGCGGCGGCGCTGGCCACGCGCGTCCTGCTCGAGATGCGCGAGGCCGGCGGCGCCTTCGTGGCCATGGGGCCGGGGCTGTCCCGGGACGACCGCGTCCTCGCGGGCTGGAACGGGCTCATGATCGGGGCGCTGGCCACGTCGGGATCGCTCCTGCAGCGCGCCGAGGACCTCGAGGCCGCGGCCCGGGCCGCCGGCCGGATCAAGGAGGAGCTGGGCCCGGCGGCGATGCTGCGTCACTCCGGGCACGGCACGGCCACGGGCGGCAGCGCGTTCCTGGACGACCATGCCTACCTGGCCGACGGGCTGCTCGACCTGCACGACGCCACCGGCGAGGCGCGGTGGCTGACCGAGGCCGTAGCCTTGACGGAGGCGGCCGTCGGGCGGTTCGGGGACGCCAGCGGCGGGGGCTTCTTCGCCAACGACGCCGCCCACCAGCCGTACCCCGTCCGTCTGAAGGAGGGTTTCGACCGTGCGCTGCCGTCGGGCAACGGTGTCATGGCGCGCGTGCTCCTGCGACTGGCCCGCGCCACGGGAGAGACCCGCTACCGCGACCTGGCCCGCGCCACCATCGACGCCTTCCGCGGCAACCTTCAGCGGGCGCCGCGCGGCATGGAGACGCTGGTGGGGGCGGCGGCCGACCTGCTGGCGGGAGACCAGGGCCGCGCCGTCGGTCCCGCCGTCCGGCCTTCCCGGCAGGTGATCGGTCCCGTCTCGGTCGAGGCGGAGCTCTCCACGACGCGCGCGAGGTCCGACGCGGCCTTCGAAGCCCGCGTGCGGCTCGTGATCGCGGACGGCTGGCGCGTGGTGGCGCGGAACCCGGGCGTGAAGGACCTGTTCGGCCTGACGGTGTCCGTGATCGGCGAGGGCCTCGTCACCGACGGCCCCGTCTATCCCCGGGCGCGGGAGGAGCCCGGACCGTGGAGCACCGGGGCCGTGGCCGTCCATGCCGGTGAGGCGACGGTCAGGGTCCCGTTGCGCGTGAAGCCGGGCACGCCGCCGGGCGAGATCAGCGTGGGCCTGCGCGTGGTCTTCCAGCCCCGGCCCGAGCACGCGGCGCTCTTCTCGGCGCTCGTGGACGCGGCGGCGGCCTT
>DAINRN010000166.1:5114-7382 GCA_036741815.1 Acidobacteriota bacterium | reverse complement strand
GGACGGCTTCGAGCGCCTCGCTCTGTCTCAGGTCCCCGTCTCCCCAAAAAAAAGAGTGGGGCGAGCCCACTCTGGTGCAACACCCCGAGCTGGAACAGTAATGATAACAGGCATGTAGCCGACTGGCAAGCTAAATGAGGGGTGCGTGTCCGGTCCCTCTCCACTGAGAACAGGCCGTTGTCACGGGGCACGCCGCAGGCAGCTATCCGTTTCAGAACGGATACGAATTGCGTAAGTCAGGGGGTGACCGCGGGGCCACGACCTCAAGCGCTACATGAGCCGACTCGCCCCGGGGCGAGTCGGGCTACAGCCCCGCCGGGGCTAGAGCACCCGCGCGACCAGGTCGTAGGGATGCGCCTCCGTGACCTCGCAGGTCACGAAGTCGCCCGGCGAGGCCGTGCCGTCATTGATCAGCACGGAGCCGTCGATCTCCGGGGCCTGCGTGGAGAGGCGGCCCCTGAGCAGCAGGTCGGTGTCGGGATGCGTCCCCTCGACGAGGACCTCCACCGTCTCGCCCACGCGGCGGCGGTTGCGGCGCGCCGCGATCGTCTTCTGCAGCGCCATCAGGCGGCGCTTGCGGGCCTCCTTGACGCGCGGGGCGATGCGGTCCGGAAGGTCGAACGACGTGGTCCCCTCCTCGTCCGAGAAGGTGAAGACCCCGACGTTGTCGAACTCCGCCGCCCCTACGAACGCCAGCAGCTCGTCGAAGTCCTCCTCCGTCTCTCCGGGAAAGCCCACGATGAAGGACGACCGCACGGCGGCGCCCGGGACGCGGTGACGGATGCGCTCCACCATGCCGAGCAGGTGCCCCTTCCCCGTCGGCCGCTTCATCCGCTTGAGGACGGACTCGCTCGCGTGCTGCAGGGGAATGTCCAGGTATTTCACGACCCTGTCCTCGCTGGCGATCGCGTCGAGGATCGTGTCGCTGACCGTGGACGGATAGGCGTACATCACGCGGATCCAGCGGATCCCGTCGACTCTTCCCAGCTTGTGCAGCAAGGCGGCGAGGCCGTCCCGCATGCCTAGATCAAAGCCGTACCGTGTCGAGTCTTGCGCGACGAGAACGATCTCCTTCACTCCCCGCCCCGCCAGCGCCCGCACCTCGGCCACGACGTCGTCGATCGCGCGGCTGCGGTGCCGCCCGCGCAGCGTAGGGATGATGCAGAACGAGCAGGTGTAGTCGCAGCCCTCGCTGATCTTCACGTAGGCCAGCCAGGGCGGCGTTGCGAGCACCCGCGGCGCGGTGTGGTCGTAGACCCAGGTGGGCGGCCCCGTCTCCGCATCCGTCACGCTGGGCGCGCCCTCCACCGCGGCCACGATCTCCTCCACCTGTCCCGTGCCGAGGGTGGCGTCGATCTCGGGGATCTCCTGCCGCAGCTCCGCGTCGTAGCGCTGGGCCAGGCAGCCCGTCACGACAAGCCGCCGCGCGCGCCCGGCGTACTTCTGCCGCGCCATCTCCAGCACGGTGTCGATCGATTCCTGCTTGGCCCGGTCGATGAAGGCGCAGGTGTTGACGACGATCACCTCGGCCTCGCGGGCATCCGCCACCAGGGTGTGCCCCCGGCCCTGCAGCCGGCCCAGCATCACCTCGCTGTCCACGAGGTTCTTGGGGCAGCCCAGGCTCACCAGGCCCACGGTCAGCGGACCCGCCGCGGGGCGGTCCGCGCCCGCGTCGGAGTCGATGGTGTCAGGGGAGCCGGCGCGCCGGCGCAGCTCGACCGGCGTCCAGCCTTCGGCCATCAGCTCAGTGGGCCTTTTCCGGCGCGTCGATCTGGTTGCCCCACTCGCGGAGCCTCTCGCGATCGCTGCTCGCGTAGATCTCGTCGCCGATGTCCGCGACCTGGTCGCTGATCCCGCCCAGGATCTCGTACTCCTCGCCCTTCTCGGTAAGCAGCGACAGGTGGTGGGCCACGGCGTCCAGGCGGGGGACCGCCTTGTCCATGGCCATGAGCAGCCCCTCGACCAGCTCCACCAGCGCCTTCCGGCTCAGGCCGTCGTGCCACGTCGGTTCCATCCGCCCATCTTATCCCGTCCGGCGTCGCGGCGCGAATCCGGTCAGAAGGGGATCAGCTCCAGGCCCCCCATCGTGTACTTCAGGATCTCGTCCTTGTGCTTGGCGAAAAGAGCCAGGTTGGCCGGGGGGACGTCGAGCGCCTTGGTCATCTCGACGCCGCGATCGGCCTCTTCGCGCGCCCGCGTCGCCGCCTCGCGCACCTGCTGCTTCATTTCCGGCGTCAGGGCCGGGTTGGCCTCGGCGGCCGCGGCCGC
>DAINRN010000166.1:1703-5104 GCA_036741815.1 Acidobacteriota bacterium | reverse complement strand
TGCTCCGCCTGCTCCGCCATCGCCTTGAGGCTCGCCCGGTCCGCTTCGGCCACGCTCGTCCCGTCTCCGCTCCTGGCCATCCCGTCCAGCACGAGGTTCCCGTAGACGGTCCGGAACAGCCAGCCGAACTCGGCCTCGCTCATGCCTTGCTGCGCCAGGGCCCGCGCCTTGGCGGCCCGCAGCTCGGAGATGATGAAGGGAAGCTTGGCCAGCGCCGAGAGGTCTGCCTTCTCCTTCTGGGCCTGGGCCTCGATCATGTCCTTGTGCTTCAGGTAGACCTCGTCGTGGATCCGCTTCCTGACGGCCAGGAACTTCACCAGCCGGTCCTCCTGGACGACTCCGTCCTCGGGCGCGGTGAAAGGGTTGGCGTTGGCCTTCGCCAGGTCCTTCTCCACGCCTTCCTGCTCGGCCACGAACCCTTCCGTCGCCTCCTTGGCCTTCCCGATGCCCCACCAGGCCAGGCCGCCCACCACCACCACGGCCGCCCCCGCCGCCAGCAGCGCGGCCAGCCCGCAGCCCAACGCGATCTTCGCTCCCTTGGAAAGCGCCATCTATCGCCTCCTCTGTCGGGGCCGATTCTAGCTCGGCCAGGTCTCGAGCAGCCGCCGCGCCGCGCACTCTGCGCCGCTCATATCCGGCGGGGGCGGGAACGGATCCGTCATGACCGCGTCCAGCGCGTCCTGGAGCCGTCCGGCCCGCAGGTCGGCATTGGAAACGTGCCGCGACGGCAGCCAGCGCGCCATCTCGCCCACCAGGATCGGGTACTCGGGGAAGTCGCCGCGCTCCGTGTAGACCATGCGCGTCCGGGCCGCGATCGCGTCGGAGACGATGCCGTAGCCGGGCTTGGTAACACAGACGTCGACCGCGCCGACGAGGTCGGCATATCCCAGTCCCAGGGCGTCGGCGCGGTCGACGTCAAAGCCGGTCGCGTTGGCCGGCCAACCGGTCGCGTTCGCCGGTCCGCCGGTCGCGTTCACCGGTCCGCCGGTCTCAATGCCGGTCAAAAGGAATGTCCAGCCCTTGACCTGCCCCAGCACGGCGGGGTCGAACCCGGGCAGACCCAGCCCGCCGAATGAGATCAGGGCCACCCTCCCGTCCGGCAGGTCCAGCAGTCGTCGCGCGTCTTCGCGAGTCGCGCGCGGCGACCGAGCCACGAGCGGGATCTCCTCCCTCCGCGGAAAGGCCGACAGGTCCCCCGCGAAAGGAAGCTGCAACAGCAGCCCGCACCGGCGGTACGACGCCGTCGCCCACTCCGCGGCTTCGGCCAGAACGGGCTGGCGAGGCGCCATGTAGCGGTAGATCCAGTCCCAGGAGAAGTTCGACAGGCCGACGCTCGGCGCGCCGGCCCGCGCCGCGGCGGCGAAGGCCAGGGGCGGGATGTCCCCCAACACCACGCGCGCCCCCTTCCCGCGCAGCCATCGGGCCTCGTCGGCGATGCGCTCCTCGTCGCGCTCGACGAAAGCGCGCCACTTCGCGACCGTCGCCGCCTCGTCCATGACCAAAGCCCCTCTCTGCGCCAGCCCCACGTCGCACTCGAGGCTCTTGAACTCGAAGGTGCCGGGCACGGCGGCGCGGTACAGCCGCTCGGGCCCGGACGTGACGACCGCGATCGGCACGTTCGGCTCGAGTGCGCGCGCCGCGCGCAGCACCTCCCCCACGCGGGTCGCGTGGCCGTATCCGTGTCCCGACACATAGGCGACGATCATCCGACCGCCGACGATAAGCGCGGCCCCTCGCCACACGGCGGCGTCGGATCTGTATACTTTTGTTGCATGCTCCCTCCGCAAGAGTACCCGCTGGGCGAGGCTTTCAGCCCACCGGCCCGCCGGCCGCCCGTGGAAGCGTCCGCGCCTGCCCGGATCGGAACGGCGGCCCTGGGCCCGCTGGCGGCGGCGGTCGCCTACTACCTGGGCTGCCAGCTCGGCTTCGTGCTCCGTTTCCCGCCCGCCACCACCTCGATCCTATGGCCCCCGAACGCGATACTGACCGCGGCATTGCTGCTGTCCCCGCCCCGGCACTGGTGGCGGTTCCTGCTCGCCGCGTTCCCGGCGCACATGGCGGTCCAGGTGCAGGTCGACTTTCCCGTCGCGCTCATCCTCGCGTTGTACGCGACGAACTGCCTGGAGGCCCTGGTCGGCGCCGGCCTGGCGCACAGGCTGAGCGCCGCCCCGCATCGGTTCGACACGCTCCCCCGGGCCGCGCTCTTCATCCTGTCTGTGGTGCTGGTGGCGCCGATGGTGTCGGGCTTCGTGGATGCCGCGGCGGTAGCGGTCCTGCGCGGCGAGCCGTACCTGGGCGTCTGGCGGACGCGGTTCTTCTCGAACACGCTCACCGCCCTCGCCCTCGTGCCCGTCATCGTTTCCCTCGTCCAATCCTGGCCGACGCTCCGCGCGGTTTCCTTGCGCCGGCGCATGGAGGCCGTCGGGCTGATCCTGTTGCTCGTCGCCGTCGGCGGCGCGATCTTCGCTCATCCCCTGACCCGGACGGGTCAGCCGCTCCAGGGTGGAGAGCAGTCGCTGGTCCTGCTCCTGCCCCTTCTCTTGTGGGCGGCCACGCGCTTCGGGGCCGCCGGGAGCGCCTGCGCCCTCCTGTGCACGGCCCTGATCGCGTTCCTGGCGGCCACCAGCCGCGGCGGGTCCGGATCCGCCGCGGAGGCGGCGCAGGAGGTTCGCGTCTTGCAGGCCTTCCTGCTCACGACGGGGATTCCGCTCTTCGGCCTGGGCGCGCTCATGGAGGAGCGGCGGTCGATCGAGCGCGCCCTCGAGGAGCGCCTCCGCTTCGAGGCCTTCCTCTCGCGGCTGTCGGCGGCGTTCGTCCACCTGCCCAGCCACGCCAAGGACAACGCCTTCGAGGTGCAGCTGCGGCAGGTCGGCGAGCACACCGGCCTCGCCTACGTGCTTCTCTTCCGTCTGTCGTCCGACCGCCAACGGCTGGAGTTGGCCTCTTCCTGGTCGTCGGCCGGGTCGCTGGCGGCGTGGCCGCCGTCGAGCCGGGCCCCATCGGAGCTGCTCGAGCACGCGGTGGATCACGAGGACTGGTCGATGCGCGACACCGGCGGGGGCTGGGCGCTGGGCATCCCCCTGGAGGCGGGCGACGTCCTGCTGGGCGCCCTGCTCTTCGGAGGTGCCGGATCGTCCGGGCCGAGCGCGCCCGACACCCGCCTCCGCCTCATCGCCGAGGTGTTCAGCAGCGCCCTGGAGCGCCAGCGCGCGGAAGAGGACGCCCGCGTCAGCCGCGCGGAGCTGGCCCACTTCCTGCGGGTGTCCACGGTGGGCGAGCTCACGACGTCACTCGCCCACGAGCTGAACCAGCCGCTCACCGCGATCCTGGCCAACGCCCAGGCGGCGCGTCAGCTCCTGGGAGACGGGCCGGGCGACGGCGAGGTGCGGGTGATCCTCTCG
>DAINRN010000166.1:0-1693 GCA_036741815.1 Acidobacteriota bacterium | reverse complement strand
GATCCTGGAGGAGATCATCGAGGAGGACAAGCGCGCGGGCGAGGTGATCCGCCGCCTGCGGGACCTGTTGCGGAAGGGATCCCCGGAGTACGCGGCCCTCGACCTCAACGCCCTCGCGGCGGACGTGGTCCGGCTGGTGGGCGGCGACGCCGCGCTCCGCAACGTGACCATCCGCCTACAGATGGCGCCGGCGCCGGCGCCGGTAAAGGGAGACCGCATCCAGATCCAGCAGGTCCTGTTGAACCTGCTGCTCAACGCCATGGACGCCATGGCCGAGGTGCCCGCGGAGAAACGGGTGGCGCTCGTCTCCACCGCAGTGGCACCCGAGGAAGGCTCCGTCCATCTCGCCGTGCGCGACACGGGCTCGGGGCTGCAACAGGGCGAGACGGACCGCATCTTCGAGCCCTTCTACACCACCAAGACTTCCGGCATGGGCATGGGCCTGTCCATCGCCCGCTCGATCGTCGCCGCCCACGGCGGCCGCATCTGGGCGCGCAACAACACCGGCGCCGGCGCGACGTTCACGGTCTCCCTGCCCCTCACCAGTCCGGCCGACCACCGCCGGCCGGCCCCGCAGCGGCTCTGACGAGCCCTCACGGGTAGATGCGGTACAGCATGCGCGGGAACGCGATCGTCTCGCGCAGGTGCTCCAGGCCGCATATCCAGGTGACGACCCGCTCGATCCCCATGCCGAAGCCGGCGTGGGGCACGCTGCCATAGCGGCGCAGGTCCAGGTACCACCGGAACGACTCCTCCGGCAGGCCGTGCTCGTGGATCCGCTTGAGGAGCAGGTCGCCGTCGCTCATGCGCTCGCCGCCCCCCACGATCTCCCCGTAACCCTCGGGCGCCAGGATGTCGGCCGAAAGCGTCAGCGCGGGCTGCGCGGGGTCGGGCTCCATGTAGAAGGCCTTGATGGCGGCCGGGAAGCGATGGACGACCACCGGCTTGTCGTAGGCTTCCGCGATCACCGTCTCGTCCGTCCCGCCGAAGTCGCTCCCCCACTCCGTCTGCGACCCCCTGGCCCGGATGAGCTTGATCGCCTCGTCGTAGTGCAGCCAGGGGAAGGGGGGCTGTACGCTCTCGAGCTTCGACGTGTCGCGCTCCAGGGTCTTCAGCTCCTCCCGGCGCGTCTCCAGCACGCGGGCGACCACGGAGCAGATCAGCCCCTCGGCCACGCGCACCGCGTCCTCGAGGTGGGCGAAGGCCATCTCCGGCTCCACCATCCAGAACTCCGTCAGGTGGCGCCGCGTCTTGCTCTTCTCCGCCCGGAAGGTGGGGCCGAAGCAGTAGACCTTGCCGTGGGCGGCCGCGGTGGCCTCGTTGTAGAGCTGGCCGCTCTGCGTGAGGTACGCCGTCCCCTCGTCGAAATAGGGGACGCCGAACAGCGTTGTGGTCCCCTCGCACGCCGCCGGCGTGAAGATCGGCGTGTCCACGAGCGTGAAGCCCTGGTCGTCCAGATAATCGCGCACCGCCTTCACCACCGCGTGGCGCACGCGGATGATGGCGTGCTGGCGCTGGGAGCGCAGCCACAGGTGGCGGTTCTCCATGAGGAACGCGGTGCCGTGCTCCTTGGGCGTGATGGGAAAGTCGTGGGTGGCGTGCACGACCTTCAGATCGGTGACGTCGACCTCGAAGCCGCCGGGCGCGCGTTTGTCCTCTTTCACCTTGCCCGTGAGCTCGAGCGACGACTCCT
>DAINRN010000165.1:0-7452 GCA_036741815.1 Acidobacteriota bacterium | reverse complement strand
CTAGTGGTCCTTCTTGCCCTGGGTACGCGGAGCCGCGTGGTCGCTGCCGGCGGGCGCCGGCGCCGGCGCCGGCTGGCTGGTTTCCACGGCGCCGGGTCGCGCCGGCGTGGGCCGCGGCGCGCCCTCGGCCGAAGGCCGCGCACGGCCCACCGCATGACTGCCGCTCTCCGCCGGGCGGGGCTGGCTCAAGGGACCGAAGACGCGGCGGAGCACCTCGCGGTCGGCCTCCGCGGGACGCGTCTCGTGCGACTGCGCGTCGGCCGGGGAGGCTCGGTGCCGGGCGTCGGTGGGATGCGACGGAGCGGGCTCGGGAGCGGGCCCCGCAGATGGGACCGGGCGCATCGGATGCGCGAGGACCGCGCGCGGCGCGGCCGCGGCCGCCGGTTGACCCGCCGGCGCCGGCGCCTCGGCGTCGGGCTCGCGGTGGCGGCGGCGCGCGACGGGGAAGGCCGCCGCGGCCGGGGTATCCGTCCGCAGCGCGGGGGTGGTGTCTCCGGGCGCCGGCCTCGTCCTCACGCTGCGCGGCACGGCCCGCGCCGGCGTCCCGCCTTCCGCGAGGTGGAGGTCGCGGTCCGGCCGCGCGTGGGCGTGCTCCACGGCCTGGATCTCGTGCCCGGCGGAAGCGGTGCTCTGGATCCTCCGCGCCAGATCGGCGGACGCGAAGTCCGCCCGGCGGACGTACGCCCAGGGCTGATCGCTCACGGCGAGCGTGCCGCGCGGGACCGCGCGATCGGCGCGGCGCCCCCCGAACCACGCCGGCCGGTCGTCGTGGCCCAGCGGGCACCAGCCGATGTAATCACCGCCCGAGGCCCAGCTCACCCAGGCGGGCCCCCAGACGTTGCCCGGAACCCAGTACCAGCCGAGCATCGGCGTGTAGTCCCAGCGGCCGTAGTGGAACGGCGCCCAGCCCCAGGGCTCGGCGGCCACCCAGGTCCATCCGTACGGCGGCGTCGTTGTACGGCCGCCAGCCGGCGGCGACGTAGGGCCGCCAGACGTGGCCGATCTCGGTCTGGTAGTACCAGGCCCCATAGTTGTCGAGCTCGCCCGCGTACGGGGCCACGACCTCGGGCAGGTATTCGCGGCGGCTCGACGCGTAGGCCTGGCGGCCCTCGTGGTCGGCGTCCCAGCGGTCGAAGTCGTCCAGCTCCGCGCGGTCGAAGCCAAAGGCGTCGGAGGCCGGCTCGCCCTGCCGCGCGTACGCCCGCTCACCCGCCTGGACGCGCACCTCGTGATCGGCCAGGAGCGCGGCCTCGCCCTCGTAGACCGAGAGCCGCGTCTCGCCGCGCGCGGCGTCCACGCGGTAGACGCCGCGCACGCGGGCCTCGACCACGCCTCCGGGCGTCTCGATGGCGAAGTCGGGGTAGCCTCGCCCGTCGCGGTTGTGCAGGTAAAGGCCGCCCGACCAGAGCCTCAACACCACGCGGTCGCCGTCCTCGTGGGCGGCGTAGTCGAGCTTGCTTGCGCTGTCGAGCCGCAGCACCGTCCCGTCGGCGAACTGGAGCTCGGCGCGCCCCGCACCGTCGGTCCACACCCGGTCGCCCGGCAGCAAGGGCAGGTTCGCGAAGGCCTCTTCCGCGGCCGGCTCGGTGGCCCGCTGGAGGGTGACCGCCGGCTCCACCGAGAGGACGCGTCCGTGGTCGTAGCTGTCCTCTGCCGACGCCACGGCGGTCGCGGTGCCGAACAGCACGGCCAGAATCGTCAGGCGTCGCGTCATGAGCCCAAGCCTTTCGCGGTCCGATGAGCCAGGGGCCGCTCCGCCACAGCCATAAGCAAGCGGTGTGCCCGTGTGAGGGCTAAGTGTATCAACGACTTAGATTTGTCGGACGTGACGGGTGTCACCGCCGGAGGCCTTCGGGTGGCCGTTCCCGGTGAATGCTACTGGACGTCCATGACGATCAGCGTGTTGCTGCGGCTGTCGTAGATCACCTCGCCCCGCGGCGACAGGAACTTCTTGATGATGGGCGCCATCTCGGCGGCGCGCGCGTACGAGAGCCGGTAGGTCCGCATCTGGAGCGGTCCGCCGAGGCTCCGCTCCTCGTCCCGCTTGCGCTGCGCGGCCGCCTCCGCCGCGAGCCTGGCCACGGGCGCCACGCGCACGATCTCGTTCTCCGCGTCCTGCCCCAGGCCGCACGACTTCAGGGCCACGTCCAGGGCGGACGTCCAGCGCACCTCGTTCAGCTTCAACGTCAGCTTGCACGACACGCCGGGATCGACCACCACCTGGAACCCCCCGATCTCGGCGAAGAGGCGGACGACGTCGACGATGTCCGCGTCCTTGAGGTCGACGGAGATCCGCGCCTCCCCGTCCCCGTACGTCGGGGGCGGAGGAGCGGCCGCGGCCAGGCCGGATCCGGCAAGCGAGAACACGAGCAAGAGGGAAAGGGTCTTCATGGTTTCATCGTAGCAGCCGTCTCCGGGCGGTCAAACCCCTGGGTCACCTCCAGGCCCACGGGCGTCACTCCTTCCCGGCAGGTGGTGGTCGCGTCCAGCAGGACCCGGATGGTGGCGGGGATGTCGCGCCGGCGGCGCTCCAGCCACGCCTTGCGCTCCAGCGTCTCGGGGCGCGCCCGCAGGGCCTCCCGCTCCAGCGGGACCACGACCAGCGCGCCGTCCTTCCAGCACCGCGCGGGGTCCAGCACGTCCATCCGGCCCGCGGCCGTGTCCATGTAGACGACGTCGCCCGTGCGCAGGGATCCGATGCCCCCGCCCTCCAGCGCCTCCGGCGAGGCGTGGCCGATGCACGGACCGTAGGTGGCCCCCGAGTAGCGGCCGTCGGTGACGAGGGCGGCCACGTGGCGGAGGACCGGATCCCGGTTCAGGTATTCGGAGGGATAGAACATCTCCGGGATGCCGTTCGCCTTGGGCCCTTCGCCTGCAATGACGATCATGGCCCGCAGCAGCTTCTGCCGCGCCGCGCGCTCCAGGAGAAGGGCGTCGCCGCCGTCGCCGTCTTCGAGGGCCTTCGCCTCCGCGCCGAAGTTGAACCGCGCCAGGGCGCGGAGGGTCGACGGGGGCACCACGCCCCGCAGCCTCTCCAGGGCCCGGCCCCGGAAGAGGTCCTGCTGCGCCTCCGCCTCGCCCAGGTAGAACACGACCACGAAGGCCTTGCCGTCGAACTGGGCCACGGCCTCGGGCGTCATCCCCGCCCGCTTGAAGATCGCGCTGTCCGTGAAGTTGCCCTTCACCTCCACGATCCCGCTCGTGGGCCGCAGGGCGGTCTTGAAGAGGATGCGGTCGTTCGGGTCCTTGGCGTCGGCCAGGCGGCGTGACCACGGCCCCTCGATGGTGGGCGCGTCCTCCAGGAGGCCGGAGGCCAGGAGGTGCTTCACGGTGGAGTCCATGCCCGAGTGCGCGCCCGCCTGCTTTTCCACGGCCAGGGTGAAGAAACTCTTGTCGCGAATAGGGCTGATGTCGATCAGGAAGGACGTACGCGGCGATGTAGGGGAAGTGCAGCGCCCAGTTCATGCTGCCGCCCACCGCGCTCCAGACGCGGAGGGCGTTGCGCAGGTTCGCGCGCAACAGGGCGGAGGCGCTGCGCTCCTCGCGCCGGTTCCGGACGGCGTCGAGCAGGGCCGTGGCCGCGGTGGAAACCACGTCGTCGCCCGCCGCCTTGGTGAGCAGGTCCGCCGCCCGCGGCACGAAGCCCAGGGCGTGCAGGACCACCTTGTCCGTGTTGCCGGTGCCGATGAACGCGCACGTGCCGCCGGCCTCGCAGGTCATCTTCGCGATCTCGGCCAGGTAGCGGTCGCGCGCCTCCGAGGCCAGGGCCTGGCGCTCCTCGAGGCCGTCGAGCAGCTTCTTGAACATCGCGTAGGTGTTGCACTTCAGGCGGTGCAGGAGCAGGGCGTCGATCTCCTCGTCGAACGCCGGGCCCGCTCGCCCCTTCAGGGCCCGGATCCCTTCCTGGTCTTCCGGGGAGAGGTGCCGCTCGGGCATGACGTGGGCCGGTATGAAGCAGGCGTAGAACGGCCGCTTCCCCCGCCGGCGGCGATAGACGTCCACCTCCGCCACCGCGGCCACGTCGGCGACCGGGCGCTTGTCGCAGGAATCGAGGACGAGGGCGGCGTCGTAGACGTGGGCCTCGATCTGCGCCACCAGGGTCGCGGTGGTGATGTTCCGGGAGACGAGCGAGAACGTCATCCCGTAGTGGCCCTGCGCGATGCCGTCGCAGACCGCGGGCTCGGAGGTCTCGAAGGGCAAGGCACCCTGGGCCCAGAGCGCGGCCACTGCCCGCCGCGACACGTCGTCGTCGTCGATCTGCGCCGGGTGGTCGCGCGCCCCCGCCACCACCACGACCCGAGGTTCCCCCGACATGAACCGGCGGATCATCTCGTCCCGCCCCGGCTTGAGGCCGGCGCGCCGCAGCGAGGCCTCCAGGATGGGCAGGAAGAGGGTGATCGGCTCGGGCTGCTCGATGACGGGGTCCCCGAGCGAGGGATCGTGCATGCGCATGGATGAGTCCTTCCCGCGCCCCGCCCCGGGCGCGCCGGTCAGCGCGGCATCTGGAAGCGCGAGGCGTCGAGCCTGGGGTTGACCTCGACGCTGTCGACCACGATGCGGAGCCGGTTGGGCCGGCCGCGGGTGCTGCCCTCGATGGAGTGGGGAAAGGCGACGCCGTCCGTCTTGCGGTAGTCGCCGAAGTCCGTCTCCAGGGCCACGTCGTGGCCGCGCACGCGCCGGGTGGACTCGATCCGGACGATGAAGCCCGTGGCCGCGTCCACGAACACGCGGCGCACGGCGCCCGACTTGAGCGTGAGCCTGAGCTCGTGGGCTGGCCCGCCCGGGAGCGACGCCGTCCCCACCCGCTCGACCTTGTGGCCCTTGGCCTTCCAGTCCACGAGCGGCCCCTCGATGTCCGCCTGCTCGGCCGAGGCGAGCGCCTCGTCGTCCGGCAGCATTTCGGCGTCGAGGCTCCCGTCCAGCGGCGAGACGCGCCAGCCCTGCTTGCCGTCGAAGGCGTAGATCCCCGTCGTCCCCTGGAACACGAACTCGGTGCGTATGCGCCCGGGGCGGGCGACCTCCCGGCGCACGATGGCCTCGCGGCCGGGGCCGGCCGTGGCGTGCCCCGACATGCGCAGCGTCTTCACGGCGGCAAGCGCCTCCCGGCCCCCGCGCGCCGCCAGGTGCTTGGCCACGATCTCGTCCACCGTCTGCGCCGGCGCATACGCGGGCAGGAGGAGCGTTGCCAGGGCGACCGTGACCACCTGCGTGCCGGCGCGCATCACCGCATCCTCGCGGGCCGGGTGGCGATGGTCGACGGCGGCCGGACGTTGATGGATCCGCTCGGCCAGACCACGGGGCCCGCGCCCCAGTATCCCGCCCCGTACCAGCCCGGGTAGCTGCTGTCCCAGCCCGGCTGCTGCTGCGCCGCGGCCTCCTTGGCCCGGGCCTCGGCCTCGTCCGCGCGTGCCTCGGCCTCGCGCACGCGCGAGTCGGCGGCCTGGCGCGCCTGCTCCTGCGCCGCGTAGGCCGCGTCCTCGCGCTGGATGGCCTCCAGCTCGGCGGGAGTGATCCACTCGCCCCGGTACTGGACGTAGCCCTTGGCCCGGTAGCCCTCTTCCTCGCTCACCCAGCGGCCGTCGATCTGCGTGCGGCCGAGGGCCGCGTTCGCGCGCGGGTCGTCCGGTGCGATGGCCAGCCCCTTCGTGTAGGCCTCGCGCGCCTGCGTCCCCAGGCCGCGCGCCGAGGCCCAGTCGCCGAGGGCCACCCACCCCGCCGCGTCGCCGGGGCCCAGGGCGGCCGCGCGGTCCTGGTACTCGTGGAGGGCCGAGCGGCCCTCCTCGATCTTCACCACGTGGGACACGGGGACCGTGACGTGCCCGGCGCCGATGTCCACCTCGATCTGGGTGGCGGTCCGGTTCACGATGCGGCCGGAGAGCTGGCCGCCGCTCTTCAGGTACACCTCGTCGGCCGAAGCGACCGCAGGCAGGAGCGACGCGAGAAGCACTACCGTCGTTCTCATGGGACCTCCGCGCCTCCCCGGGCGGTGCTCCAGCCGGAGGTGCAGAGTGTACACCCGCTTCCACCCCGGGGAGGTCGCCCCTACGGGCGGCCGGTGGCGCTGATCTCGAGGACGTTCGACGTCACGCCGTCGACCGTCGCCGAGAGGCTCATCTCGCCCTTGTGATCCACGTCGGTGCGGAGCAGGAACGGCTCGTTTTGTCCGGGCCGGAGGACCAGGACCCCCGTCGGGTCGTTGAGCTCCCAGACCGGGTTGTTGATCCACACGCACTGCTCGCCGCCCGCGTTTTTCTGCGTGGAGTCGAAGACCACGAACTCTCCGGGATACACCACCCACCGGCCGGCGGAGTCCTGGAAGGGGTCGCGGTAGACCTTGCCGCCCGTGTCGATGGACCGGACCTTGATCGTGTAGCGGGCGACGGGCCCGGGGGCCAGGCCGGCCCGGGGGTCGGGCGTGGCGCCCGGAGACGGCGAGGGCTGCTGGGTGATCGGCTGCGTGGTGGTGTCGCCCACGGTCAGGCTGCCCGTCTCCATGGCGGTGCCGTTGTTGTGGATCCAGAACGTGTAGATCTTGTTGGTGCCGGCGGTGAAGGTCAGCCTCTCCGGCTTGGCCGCGCCCTCCGCGCGCACGAGCACGGGGCAGCCGCCGGCCTTGAGGGTGTTGAACCCCGGGCAGCTGTTGTCCGTAACGTACAGGTTCATATCGACGCTGCCGTTCCAGTCGAGCGTCCCGTCGATGGTGCCCGCCGGAGGCTGGTCGATGTTCTTGTAGGTGGCGGCGCCGGGCTGCAGTGTGAAGGGGGCGCTATCCACGAGGACCACCCGCTGTGCGGTGGGCGGCGCGGGCGTCACGGGGTTCGGGGTGGATCCACCGTCCCCGCCTCCACAGGCCGAGAGCCACGACGAGGCGACGGCCAGGGCGATCAGGCGGGCGGGGGAAAGCGTCATGGATACAACCTCCACACAGAGCGGGCGCGACGACCCAACGAAAAAAGGCATCTTACTGGAACGGAAGGAGCATTTCAACCTCGGAGCGTGCGCCGCCGCCCGGCTCCTTGAAAGTCCTTGCCGATGCGCGCAAGGCTTGCTAGGATCAATGTTTCGCTCCGCGCCGGAGTGGCGGAATTGGCAGACGCGCACGGTTCAGGGCCGTGTTGGCTTCGGCTAGTGTGGGTTCAAGTCCCACCTCCGGCACCACCAACCGCAGGGGCTCGAGGCTCCTGCGCTTCCCGCTGAATCGAACGTCATCCTTGAATCTCCGATGAACAACCTGAAAGACCGCGTCCTCGGCCTCCTGGCCGAGGAGGGGAAGCCGGTCTCGGTGCGCGAGCTCGTGACGCGCCTGCAGCTCGACTCCGAGACCCGGCGCGAGCTGAAGGGCGTCCTCCGGCGGCTCATCGACGACGGCGACCTGGTGAAGATCCGCGGCGCCCGGGTCGGCCTGCCCTCGCGCATGAACCTCGTGGTGGGCAAGCTCACCGTCAACCCGGG
>DAINRN010000164.1:3312-7454 GCA_036741815.1 Acidobacteriota bacterium | reverse complement strand
CGGGGACATAGGTAACAAGTCAGTCCGGAGACATGGGTAACACCCTTTTTCCGGATCCACTGTCCGCGGTGGTCCTCGATTCTGAGCTTTCGCTCATTCTTTCGGCCGAGCTGGACCGTCCAGAGTAGACATCGGCTGAAATCCTGGGTCCCGGATCTTAGCGCCGGTCCTTGAACTGCTCGTACAGGCGCGTGTGCCGTGTCTCCAGAAGCTGCGGTGCGCCGTTGATGAAGACGTGGGTGACGGAGACACGGTGGTCCATGATGTCGCCCGTGGCCACGAAGAGGGTGGCGTCCTTGCCCACAGCCAGGGAGCCCATGCGGTCGGCCACGCCGAAGATCTCGGCGGGGGAGAGGGTGATGGCGCGGAGGGCCGCCTCCGCGGGCAGGCCGTAGGCCCGGGCCATGGCCGCCTCGTAGGGCAGGTTGCGGGACTGAGAGGCGTCGTCGGAGACGATCGCGGGATCAGCGAGCGGTCTGGGCGACGTGGAGGTACGCGGTGATGGCGCGCGAGGCGTAGGCCTCGACGAGCCGGTCGTCGTGCGTGCCCGACGGCGGATCGAGCAGGACCAGGGTCCCGACCGGACCGCGGGGGCCCGGTAGCGGCACGAGCAGCATCCCCTGCTCGGGGAGCGTCAGGCCCAGGGATGCCCCTACCCCCGCCACCCACGACGTCCCCAGCCGGGTGGTAGCCGCGGCCGAAACCTCCGGCGGCGCGGGACGGCCCTCGGCGCCGCCGAACGCGTCGCCGCGCGCGGCGACCACCTTGCCGCCGTCGGCGCCCGCCAGCACCAGCAGGCCGCCGGGCGAGTCCGCCAGGCTCAGGGCGCCCTCGAGCAGCACACGCCCCACCGCCGCGGGAGACTCGCCGGAGAACACCGCCTGGTCCACGGCCACCACGCGCTCCATGAGCGCGGCGTAGCGCCGGATCTGCTCGAGGAGCTGGGCCTTGCGGATGGCGGCCGCGGCCGAGAAGACCACCGCCTTGGCCCGGTGGAGATCCTCCTCGGCGAACGGGTCCACACGGTAGCGGTCCAGCGACAGGAGGCCGATGACCTCGCCCTCCACGAGGAGGGGGATACCCGCCCACGAGCGGATGGACCCCCTGCCCTCCACCTTCACGAAGCGGTCGTCGGCACGGACGTCGGTGATGGGCATGGGCCACCGGTTCTCGCGGATGGCGTCGCTCACCGGGTCGCGGAACGTCACCCCGATGATCTTCGCGGGTTCCGGGAAGCCCCGGGCGGCGATGATGCGGAAGCGCCCCTCGGTGTCGGCCAGGGCCAGGGAGCAGGAGTCGAAGGTCACGATCCGCGCGAGCTGCTTCAGGACCTCCTCGATGGTGTCCTCGAGGCGGGCCTGGCGGTTGATGGCCTCGAGCACGTCCTTCAGCGTCTCCGCTTCCATGCGCCGCTCGCGCTCCGACTCCACGGTGAAGGAGAGGGTCATGCGCCGCCGCTCGCGGACGATCTCCTCCCTCATGGCGTCCAGGGCCTCGGCGCGATGCGCCTCGTCCAGCCCGCCCAAGCGCTTCTCCACCTCCCGCAGGAGGCGTTCGATGTCCATGGTTTGGCGGATTGTATCAGACGGTCCTCGCGCCGCCGGGTCCGCGGGGTGAAGGCGGCTAGCCTGACCCCGCACCTGGGCCCGCCGCAGCCGCAGTGGGACCAGTAAGCGCCATCAACTCGCCCCGGGGCGAGTTGAGTCTCAGACGCTCAGCCGCCTGGCTACTCCCGGGTGACGTGGCGGAGAGGACAGGATTCGAACCTGTGGTACCTCGCGGTACTCCGGTTTTCAAGACCGGCGCCATCAACCACTCGGCCACCTCTCCCTGCCACACATCTTAGGCCAGTCCCACGACGCGTCGCTCGCGGCCGCTGCGCTCGGTATGATCTCCGCCGATGGCGGCCCGCCTGGCCTCGGCGCTCGCGCGCAACCGCGTGGCCGCTGCCCTCTACGCCGCGCTCTTCCTGGCCAGCCTGTACCCGCAGTCGCTGCGTCCCTGGGACACCGTGGCCTACATCGGCGATTCCCTGGACACGGTGTACTTCATGGCCTGGAACGCCCACCAGGTCGTCCGCGACCCGCTCCACCTGTTCGACGCCAACATCCTGCACCCGCACCCCGCGGCCATGACACTGGCGGGGCACCGCATCCTTCCCGGTATCCTGGCCGCGCCCGTCATCGGCCTGACGAGCAACCCGATCCTCGCCTACAACGTGGTCCTGGCCGGGGCCTATCTGCTGGCCGCGTTGGCGGGCCGCCGCCTCGCCGGCCTGCTCGGTGTCGGTCCCGTGGGCGCCTGGGCCGCGGGCGCGCTCTACGCTTTCAACACGTATCAGGTCAACGAGGCGCCGCGGGCCGACCTCCTCTTCCACGGGTTCACCGCCCTGGCTCTGGGCGAACTCATGATCTTCCTCAAGACAGGTCAGATGCGGCGAGCCTGGCACGTTGCGCTCTTGATGATCCTCCAGGGCCTGGCCTCCACCTATCTCCTTCTCTATGGCGCGCTCGTCCTGACCCTGGTGGCGGCGGGAGCGCTCCTGGCGCGGCCCCGGGCCGTGGCCCCGCGGCTGGCCAGGATGGTCCCCGCCGCCGCGGCCGCGGCGATCCTCTTCCTGCCGATCGTCCTTCCGCACCTGCGTTCGTCGCGGGTCTACGGCTTCGCACGCGATGCGCCGGAAGGCGTGGACCTCAGGCATTACGTCTCGACGCTGCCCACCAACCTCGTCTACGGCGAGATCGGCGGGCCCGTCCGCCCACAGCAGAAGGGCCCGCATTTCGTCGGCTTCGTCTCGCTCGCGCTCGCATTGCTGGCGGTCTTCACCCATCGCCGCATGCCGCGGCCGGAAGGGGCCCTGCTCTCGCCGCGGGCCTGGGTGCCGGCGGCGGCGGCGTTGGCCGCCCTGCTCGTGGCCCTGTCCCTGGGTCGGGAGGCCGTCGTCTTCGGGCACGACCTGGGGCCCGGGCCCTATCGGCTGCTGCACCTGGCCGCGCCCGGCTTCCAGTACATCCGCATACCGGAGCGTCTCGGCCTGCTGGCCATGCTGTTCGTGGCCCTTCTCGTTGGTCAGGCCCTGACCTTTCTCCGCGGTGTCGCTCCCTTTGGGGTGGTGGCGGCCCTGGCCCTGGCCGTGCCGCTCGAGCACCTCTCGCCCCTGCCGCTCACGGAGCGCATCCCGGTGTGGGACGAGGTGCCGACGGTCTACCGGTGGCTGGCCAGAGACGGTGCGCGTGCCGTGGCGGAGGTGCCCATCCACGGCGAAGGCCTCATCCGCAAGGAGACCCTCGAAGAGTACTTCTCGACGTACCACTTCAAGCCGATCATCCACGGCTACGTCTCCTACCCGCCGCTCCTGAGCGTCCTCCTCCGGCGCGCGGCCGCGGAGTTCCCCGCGGAATCGAGCGTGCAGGCGCTGCAGCGCGTCGGCGTGGACACGGTGGTCGTCCATCACGGCCGAGGGGGAGCGCGGGGCCTCGAGGAGGCGGTGGCCGAGGCGGTGGCCGCGGGCCGGCTCACCAGCGTGGCGCGTTTCTCGGGGCCGTCGGCCCACGCGTACGCGGGCACGTGGGACGAGGTCGTCCGCCTGGTGTCGGTCCCGCGCGAGGAGGCCGCGCCGCTGCCCGGAGGCGTCCGCGCGCGCGATCCGGGATGGCGCTACTCCGCGACGGCCGGGGACGCGCGGGCGGCCGGCGACGGCGACATGTCCACCGCTTGGACCGTGCCCGGCGAGCTGCGCGGGGACGAGACCCTCGAGGTCGTCTTCGACCACAGCCTGAAGCTGGCGGGCGTGGTGCTTCCCCTGCGGCGCGACAGCGGGTTTCCCACCGTCCTGCGCGTCGAGGGCCTGGGCGGCGACGGCGAGTGGGGCCGCCTCGCGCGTCTGGACAGCCCGCATGTCCTGCAGCTCGTGGACCAGCTCTTCGTGCACCCGGGCCAGGCCTCGCTCGGGTTCGACCTCACCGGCCGCGAGGCCATGGGGGTGAGGCTCATCATGGCCGAGGGGGCCCGCGGCTTCGACGGCTGGGTCATCCCCGAGCTGGAGGTACGGGTTCCTTGAGACGGTCCATCTCGGCGGGCAAGGCCAGGAGCAGCACCGCGAAGAGGACGATGTTGGCGAGCGCCAGCGCCAGCGTGAAGTC
>DAINRN010000164.1:2719-3302 GCA_036741815.1 Acidobacteriota bacterium | reverse complement strand
GGGCGCGGGCCGCGGGCTCGAGAGCTACGTAGCGCGGGCCGTAGAAGCGCCCCACGCCCGAGAGCATCAGCATGTTCAGGACGTAGACCGCGGCGGTCCCCAGCGCCAGGAGGCGCAGCCGCCGCGAGGGCAGGGCCGTGCAGAGCAGCAGCAGGAACATCGGGTGCGGGTGGTTCTCGTGGACCCCGACGGCCAGCATCGCGTACGCGAAGACGAGGGCCGCGCCGGCGAGCACCGCCGGCCCGGGGCCGGGCGCGCGCCGTTGCCGCCACGCCACGAAGGCCGCGGCCGCCGCGAACAGCGCGACGCCGACCGCGGGAGCGGGGAAGGGCGACGCCGCCAGGCGGGCGAACCCCACGCGGCCCGTGATCGCCGCTCCCTGCCGCGTCACGTCGAGGGCGTGGCCGAGGATCCACCAGGGGTTCGGGAACCCGCCGGACAGAGTCCCCTGGAAGAGGATGCGGTAGACGTGAACGACCGCGGCGCCGAAGGTGCCCGCCAGCGCGAAGGGCGCCAGGGTCACGCAGACGACACCGAAGCCGGCGAGCACGGCCCGGCCCACGCCGCGCGGTATGAGGGCGAC
>DAINRN010000164.1:0-2709 GCA_036741815.1 Acidobacteriota bacterium | reverse complement strand
AGGCGGTGGCCAGCCATGCCCCGGCCCATCCACTGCGGCCGCGCCCGGCGGCCACGAGCGCCGCCGCCACCAGCGGGGCGTACGCCCCGTCGAGATAGCCGAGCGTCGCGCTGGACAGCCACGAAACGGGCGCGGCCCAGTACACGGCCGCCCAGCCGAGGCCGCGCCGGCCCAGGGCCCAGAGCAGGACCGCGACGGCGGCGACGTCCCCCAGGACCGCGGGCAGCTTGACCGCCACGTTGCGGACCTCGGGCGGGTCGAGGCCCGCCCCGCCGCGGACGACCGCGGCGTACGACCATCGCCACAGGAACATGGCGAGCGGCGGGTAGTCCACGACGAACGGCCGCCCCGAGAACTCGACCTTCCACAGCTCCTCCTCGCCGCGCATCTGGGCGAGGAGGCGGGCGGCGGGCAACGCGCCCGGATCGCCGTAGACGCGGGTGACGCCGTGATCCGCCGCGCGCACCGTCCAGGCCTTCCAGTACTCCGTGTCCCAGGATCCCGCGGAGGCGAGGAACGCGCCGCGCACCCAGGCGCCGAAGACGAAGGCGGCGACCACGAGGATCGCGCGGCCATAGGCGCGCCGTGTCTCGCGCTCCAGCCTCGAGGCCAGCACCGCGCTCGCGGCCAGGAGGGCCACGGGGAAGAGGACCGGCAGCGCGGCGGCGGCGGCCGGCAACGTCATGAGCAGCAGCGGCGGTGTCTCGGCCAGGACGAGCAGGCCGGCGCCGAAGAGGCCCGTGCCGAGCGCGAAGACGGTCCCCCGGTCGCGCATGACGGCCGCCGTGAGCGCCGCGGCCAGGAGGAAGGCCAGGAGGATCGGGGCCACGCGAGGCGGGCGGGGCGGCGTCACGGCGAGGGAGCGGATCCGCGGCGCCGGAGAGCCGGGGCCGACCCGCAGCTCGAGCCGCGCCCCGCCGGCTCGGCCGGGTGGGATCGGTATCGCCACGCTGGCGTTGCCCGCGGACCGGGACCAGACGAGCGGCGCGCCGTCCAACGACGCGCCGAGGAGCACGGGCCCGTCGGCCCGCATCTCGATCCGGGCGAGCCCGGGACCGTGGCGGGCGAGGCCGGGCAGCAGGACAACGGCGCCGCGCGGGATGGACCCGTCGGGATCCGCCCCGCGCACGAGCCGCCGCCAGGCCGCGGTCCCCGGCTCCAGCCGCAACGGGAAGGCCGTGACGCCCACGACGCCAAGGGCGGCGAGCGTCCCCGCGAGCGCCGAGGGGAACCGTATCAGCGGGCGGGCCTCTCCTCGCTGACCGATAGCACGAGCCCGTCCGGATCGGCGTACTGCGCGATGCGCGCGCCGAAGACGTCGCGGGGCTCCTGCACGCAGGGCACGTCCTTGTCGATCATCCTCCGGTGGAACTCCGCGAGATCGGGGACGCTCAATCCTGGCCGGCACAGACCCGCCGAGTTCTGGCGGGGATCGCCCGCGGCCGCGGGACGGTCGCCCTTGTGCAGGGCCACCGTGGCCCCCTCCGTGGCGAGCTCCGTCCACTCCGGCGACTCGAACCTCAAGGGGATGCCCAGCACGTCGCGGTAGAACGCGACCGCCCGCTTCATGTCGCTGACGAACACGATCGCGTAGCTCACTCGCATCGAGCCTCCTTGGCCGCCGATTATAAGGATTTGACAGCGGCGGAGCGGCCTCGCTAGTGTCGCCGCTTGGCCGACCCACCCGCCGCGCGCGCTCCCGCCGCCTGGCGAGAGCACGCCACCGTCCTGCTCCTGTCGGCCCTCGCCCTGGCCCTGCGCGCCTGGGGCAACGGCTACGGGTTCCCGCAGCCCTGGGCCCGTCCCGACGAGCTGCGCTGGGTGCGCATCGGCCTGGGCCTGCTCGAGGACCCGGACCCGCGGTGGTTCGAATGGCCGACCCTCCACGCCTACCTGCTGGCCGCGCTGTACTGGGTCTGGGGCCGCGTCGGCCTGCTGCTCGGCCATTACCCGTCCTGGCACGCGTACCTCAACCCCGACCCCGACGGCTATCCCGCGGACCTCGTCCTGATCGGGCGCTGGCTGTCCGCGGTGCTGGGCGCGCTGACCATCCCCGTCACGTGGAGGCTGGGCGAGCGCCTCGGGCCCCGGGGCGCCGGGCTGCTGGCGGCGCTGTTCATGGCCGTGAGCTTCGGGCCCGTGCGCGACGCCCACTGGGCGCTGATCGAGGCCCTGCTGCTGCTGGGGATCGTGGGCACGCTGCTCCTGGTCGTGCGGGCCCTGGAGCGGCCGACGCTCGGCCGCTTCGCGCTGGCGGGCGCCGCCCTGGGCCTCACCGCGAGCGCCAAGTACTCCGGCGTGACGCTGGCCGCGCCCATCGCGCTCGCAGTGCTGCTGGCACGCCGGGCCGAGGGGCGATCGGTCCTGGGCACGCTCTGGGACCGCCGTCTGATCGTCGCGGCGGCACTGGTGGTCGCGGCCTTCCTCGCGGGCAGTCCTTTCATGGTCGTCTCGCGCAAGGAGTTCATGGACTCCATGGCGATCCGGGAGTGGAGCTACCGCGACGCGTCCTTCGGCACCGCGGTCGGCTTCATTCACCACGTTGTCTTCTCGCTGCGCTACAGCCACGGGCTCGCCATGGAGGTCGCCGGCGTCGTGGGCCTGGTCGCGCTGGGCCTGCGCAGCCCGGGGCGGATGACGATCGTGGCCTACACGTTCGCCACGTACCTCGCCTTCCAGGAGCTGGTGAACAACTTCGACGACATCGAC
>DAINRN010000163.1:0-7462 GCA_036741815.1 Acidobacteriota bacterium | reverse complement strand
CGCCGTCGGGGAGGGGCAGGCGGGAGGCGTCCTGACGGTGTTCGCGGGCGACCACGGGGAGAGCCTGGGCGAGCACGGCGAGGGCACGCACGGCTTCTTCATCTACGACAGCACCGTGCTCGTCCCCCTGTTCGTGCGGTTCCCCGGGCGCGTGGCCCCCGGATCCAGCCCGGCGCCCGCGCGCCTCGTCGACGTGGCGCCCACGATCCTCGAGCTGCTGCGCCTCCCGCCGCTGCCGGGCGTGGACGGCACGAGCCTCGGTCCCGTGCTCGCGGGAAAAGAGGCGGCCGAGCCCGCCTACATCGAGAGCTATCAGCCGTGGCTGTCCTATGGGTGGTCGCCCTTGCGCGCGGTGCGCCACCGCGGATGGAAGCTCATCGACGCCCCGCGGCGTGAGCTGTACGACCTCGGCGCCGATCCCGGGGAGGAGCGGAACCTCGTTGCCCAGGAGCCCGCGCGCGCGGCGGAGCTCGAGCGTCTGTTGCAGCAGGCCGCGGCCCTGTCCGCTGCCGCGACGGCGCCGGCCGCCGATGGAGATGCCCTGGCCCGCCTGCGGGCACTCGGGTACACGGGCTCGTCGGCGGTGGCGGCGGAACCTCCAGCCCGGGGCCTGCGCGACCCCAAGGACGGTCGGGAGCTGCGGGACCTCCTGACGGAGGGCGACGCGCTCCTGCGCCGGCAGGATTACCGGGCCGCGGCCGCGCGCTTCGACGCGGTGCTCGCCCGCGATCCGGACAACCGGTTCGCGCTGCACCGCTCGGGCGTGGCGCTGCTGGGCCAGGGCGACCTGCGCGCCGCCCTCCCGCGCCTGCAGCGAGCGGTCGCCCTCGATCCCGGGCAGCCCGAGGCCCGGTCGGCGCTGGCGGAGGCCCTGGGCCGGGCGGGCCGGCACGAGGCCGCGGTGGAGCAGTGGCGGGAGACGGTCCGGCTGCAGCCCCGGCGCGCGGACGCCTGGGCGAACCTCGGGTCCGCGCTGGGGCGGAGCGGCAAGCCCGATGAGGCGGTGAAGGCCATGGCCCACGCGGTGGAGCTCGAGCCGCGCGACCCGCGGCTCCTGGCCCGCCAGGCCTTCGCCGAGCACGGGGCGGGCCGCATCGAGGACGCCGCGCGCCACCTGAAGGCGGCCGACGAGGCCTCACCGCCCGGCGAGTTCCGTTACGCGGGCGCGCTCGGCCTCGTCCTGCTCCAGGCCGGCCACCGCGACGAGGCGCGCGGCTGGCTCGCGCGCAGCCGGCCCTCGGAGCCGGAATACGCGGAGGCGCGCCGGGCCCTGGCGAAGCTCGAGGCGGCGGGCCGATAGGCCGGCCCGGTCAGATCCTCCGCTCGACTTCGGGGAAGCTGCGCCACACCGCCGTGCCGCAGAAGTGCTCGCCCTCGGTGCAGGTCGGAGTGATCCGGCCGGCGCGCAGCACGCACGGGGGGCCCATGTGCCGCACCAGGCGCGGGTGGACGGCCCGCACCTGCTCGAGCTCGTCCATCGAGGCCCGGTAGATCTCCTCCTGCGCGTTGAAGCAGGTGCGCATCACCCACTTGTGGCCCAGGTACAGGAGGCTTCCGCTCTCGTGGAAGCGCAGGGCCTTGGCGTTCGGCAGGAGGTACAGGGCGGACTCGAGGGGCGCGCCCATGTCGAGGAGGCGGTTCTTGGCCTCCCAAGCGCGCTCCATGGCCCGCGCGTAGACCTCGAGGGCGGCCGCGTTGGCGGCGACGAGGGGCGGCGTCACGTAGTCGGGGCGGACCGTGTCGGTCAGCGTCATGAGCGGCCGCGACGCGGGCACCATCCGGTGACGCTGGTCCTGGCTGTCGGCGGTGTGCGAGAGCCGCTTGAGGAACGTGTAGGTAGCGTGGTGCAAGGCGCGCGAGACGGGCGAGTGGACGGAGAGGTTGAGGGTCTCGAGGCGGTACCGGTTCTGGGAGGGGTCGAGGGCCCGGGCCAGCGCGGCGTCGTCGGGCAGCGTGTCCGGGGTGGCGCCCAGCACCGCCCGCACCGCCGCCGCCGTCGTCTCCTCCGCGCGGGCCGAGTAGTCCACGAGCAGGGAGGTGCGCCGGCCCAGGAGGGCGTCCGTGGCCGCGGCCAGCGCGTCGCCGCCTTGCTCCACCCGCGGGAAGCGCGACTCCACCACGTCCTCCGCGGGCAACGGCCCGTCGCCCACCACCTCGAAGAAGTCGGGGTCCACCTCGCGCACCTTCCGGACCATGGCCTCCACCACCAGCGCGTTCTCCCGCGGCGTGTCGCCCGTGCGCATCATCCGGTGCAGGCGGTGGAGGACGATGCCCGAGACGGTGTGCACCATGGACGTGAAGGCGGCCACGGGGATGACGTAGCGGGCCACCTCGATGGCCTTCTTCTCCGCCTCGCGCGCCACCCGCTTGCGGCGCTTCTCCGCGGCGTTGGGGGTGAGGTGCCGGATCTCCCCCATGATGCGGAGCGTGTCCTCCTTCAGGAGCTCCGAGAGCCTGCGGTAGGCCTCCCAGGCCGCGGCCACGGCGTCCTCGTAGACCGCGCGGGCGCGCGGCTCGAGGTCGTCGGGCACGAAGGCCGCGACCTCGTCGAGGCGGACGAAGCGCTGGCTGGACTGCTCGGAGTTGTAGAAGGGGTGCGAGTGCAGGAACGACCAGACGAACTGCCGGCTTACGCTCTCCAGGCCGAACTCGAAGTGCGCGTGCTGGTAGACCGTGTGGTGGCCGCCCTCGAACGTCATCGGCCCGATGGACTCGCGCTGGGCGGCAGTGACCTCGTCGGGCCCCACCACCCGCGGCGAGTAGCAGGTGCGGGCGGCGGCGATGGCCCCGTCGTAGGGGCGAAGGGGGGCGTTGCGGAGGGTGACGACGGGGGGTCCGGTCCGCACGGTCGCGGTCATGTCTGCGGTACCTTCCTCGCGCTCGAGAGCCGGTAGATGACCGAGAACTTGAAGCGCCACTCGTGCGCGCCCACGCGGCCCACGGCGTCCCGCACCAGGGGTACTGGCGCCATCGCCGTGTCCACGCTGAGCACGTCGCTGGCCATGAACGCGGCCCACCGGTACTGCACCCCGAGGTCGAACTTGAGACGGTTGGTGTTGTACCCGCTGCCCGCGGACAGCAGCAAGTATTCCACGGGGTCGCGCGTCAGCGGGTCCATGGCTCCCTGCGGCTCCCACGCGAAGCCGAAGCGGAGGGGCACCACGAAGCTCTCGCGGGGGAACAGGTGCTCCGCCCCCAGGCTCAAGGCCAGGGTGTCGCGGGTCATGGACAGTTCGGGGGGCAGGCCGTCGAAGAAGTTGATGGGGCCCGGGTAATCGCGCAGGTCGTCCACCACGAGGTCCGTCCACTGGTCGTGGTTCACGTCGAGGGCCAGGGTCCAGAGGACCGCTGGCCTCCACGCCACGCCCACGGCCAGGTTGCGTGGAAAGCGGAAGCGGCCCGACCCGCCGGTGTCCACGCTCGCGGGCGGCGCCTCGCTCGATTCCACGTCGGTCCGCCGCTCGTAGTCGGACCAGAACGGAGAGTGGTAGACGAGGCCCGCGTTCCAGGCGGGATAGGTCAGCAGCAGCCCCCCGGTGAAGTTGTGCCCCCGCACCTGCTCGCGCGTGAAGGCGGACACGAAGTCGCCGCCGTCCGGCTCCGTGATGGTGTCCCGTGAGGTCCACTTGCCGCGCCAGGTGTTGAGGCTGCCCCCGAGCGATATCCGGCCCGTGAGCCTCACGGCCGCGGACAGCGAGACGAGATCGATCTGGCCGGTGAACTCGTCGGTTGCCGTGATCCTCTTCGGCGGGCCGTCCGCCGGATCGACGGGGATTCGCGCCGTCTCGCCCTGGAGGTTCCCCTCCAGCGGGTACAGCCGCTGCCACCCCAGCTGGAAGGTGACGGGCTTGCGCGCGACCTGGAAGGGCAGGGCCAGGCTGGCGAAGTCGGGGGACGAGGTCGCGTACTCGATGTCCCGGTTGGTGAAGACGAAGCGGTCGTCGGGGGAGCGCTCGCCGGTGAACAGCAGGCCGCGCTCGTTGAGGCCGTACACGAAGGACAGCTCCGCGTTGCGCAGCTGGGCGAGGCCCGCCGGGTTCCAGGACGCGGCCGTCCCGTCGTCCGAGAGGGCCACGAAGGCGTTGGCCATGCCCGCCGCGCGCGCCCCGGACCCCGAGCGGGTGAGCGGGATCAGGACCTGGGCGGAGACGGGCGCAGCGGCAAGGAACAGGACAAAAGCCGCGGGCGCAGCCGCTGAGCGCCGCGGGAGCATGGCGTAGTATAGACGGCGTCGGCGCGCCTCCCGGGGGCCGGCAGGGCATGGATCAGACGAGAGGGGGCACCCCTCGGCTCGCGGTGACGGCGGCCATGCTGGCCGCGGGCGCCCTCATCGCGCAGCAGGTCGTCGGCAAGGCCACGCGCGACGCGCTGTTCCTGTCCACCTTCCACGTCTCCTCGCTGCCGCTCGTGATGATCGCCTCGGCGGTGGCCTCCTCGCTGGCCGTGCTGGGTTTCTCCGCGGCCATGTCCCAGAGGTCGCCGGCGCGCGTCGTGCCGCTGGCCCTGGCCGCGGGCACGGTCCTCCTCGTCGGGGAGTGGGGCCTCTGCCTGGTCCAGCCGCGCCTGGCCGCCATCGCCGTCTACCTGCACATGGCCGTCTTCGGAGCCACGGTGGTCTCCGGCTTCTGGCTGCTGGTCAACGAGCGCTTCGATCCCTACCTCGCCCGCCGCGTGATGGGCCGCATCGGCATGGGCGCCTCGCTCGGGGGAGTGGCGGGCGGGCTCCTGGCCTGGAGCGCGGCGGGCGTCCTGCCGGTGCCGAGCATGCTGGCCTTGATGGCGGCTTTCAACGTGATCTGCCTGGTGGCGCTGGGCCGCTTCGCGGGATCGCGCCCGGCGGCCGCGCCCGCTCCCTCGGAACGGACGGGCCCGCTCTCCGGCCTGCGCCTCTTGCGCGAGGTGCCGTACCTCAGGGACCTCGCCATCTTCGTGGCCCTGGGCGCGGCCACGGAGGCCATCCTCGACTACAACCTGAACGCGCGCGCGGCGGCCACCTTCGCCCCCGGCCAGCCGCTGCTGTCGTTCTTCGCGCTGTTCCACACGGGCGTGGGCCTGCTGGCCCTCATCGCGCAGACGACGCTCTCGAAGGCGTCGCTCCTGGGCCTGGGCCTGGCCGGCACCGTCGCCCTGCGCCCCGCTTCCGTGGCGGTGACCGCGCTCCTCGGCCTGGTGGACCCGCGTCTGTGGACCGCGGTGCTCACGCGCGGGGCCCACGGCGTGCTCCAGAACTCGCTCTTCCGCTCCGGCTACGAGCTCCTGTTCACGCCGGTGGCGGAGCGGCGCAAGCGGCCCACGAAGGCCATCGTGGACGTGGGCTTCGACCGCCTTGGCACGGTGGCCGGCGGCCTGCTGACCCTCGCCGTCGTCTTCGCCCTGGGAGGCCGCGGCAGCACGCGCACCCTGTTCGCGCTGGCGGGGGCGGGGGCGCTGGCCGCCATCGCCGTATCGCACAGGCTGCACCGCGGCTACGTCTTCGCCCTGGAGGAGAGCCTGCGCTCCGGCGTGGTGCGGCTCGACATGGCGGAGGTCCGCGACTCCACCACCTACGTGACGCTGGCCCGGACGGGACTGGGCCTCGACCGCCAGGCGCTGTTGCGCGACGTGGCCGGGCTCCGCGCGGCGGCCGCCGCCGGGACGCCCTCCGTCGCCGACCCGGTGCTGCAGACCATCACGGAGCTGCGCTCCGGCCGGCCCGAGGCCATCCGCGTCGCGCTCCACCGTACGGAGGTCACCGACCCCGCGCTCGTCGGGCACCTGATCCCGCTGCTCGCGGACAACACGGTCTTCCTCGACGTGGTGCGGGCCCTGCGGCGCTCGGGGCCGCGCGCGGCCGGCCAGATGCTCGACGTCCTCCTCGACCCGCGGCAGGACGTGGCCATCCGCCGGCGCGTGGCCCGCGTGCTCCGCGGCAGCCCCGTGCAGCGCGCGGTCGACGGCCTCATCCTCGCCCTGGCGGACCCGCGCTTCGAGGTGCGCCGCGAGTGCGCCCTGACCCTGGCCCGCGTCATCCAGCGCGAGCCCTCCCTGCGGATCCGACGGACCGAGATCTTCGCGGCGGTGGTGCGCGAGCTGGGGAATGGCGTCGCGGCCTGGACGATGGAGCCGGGGGCGGCGGCGGAGGCCGACGCCTTGCTGGGGGACGAGACCGAGCAGCCGCAGACGCCGGCCGAGCGCGGCCTGGCGCACGTCTTCACGCTCCTCACGACCGCCCTGGAGCGCGAGCCCGTCCAGACCGCCTATTGGGCCCTGCTCGGCGACGACGCCGCGCTGCGCGGCACCGCCCTCGAGTACCTCGAGAACGTCCTGCCCGAGGATGTCTCGCGCGCGCTGTGGCCCCACCTGGGCGTGCGCGCCCCCGCCAGGCGCCCGTCGCGGTCGGCGCAAGCGCTGGCCGAGGAGCTGCTCCGCACCGGCGACACCGCCGGCTTCAGCCGCGACGCTCTCAAGAAGATCCTTCCCCGCCGCTGATCAGGCCGCGCGGTTCAGGAAGTCCCGCAGCTCGAGCACGAGCTCTTCCGCCCCCGCGTGCCGCTGCTCGGCGCGCTTGTCGAGCAGCCGGAGCACGATGCGCTCCAGCTCCGGGGGCACGTCCGGGCGGATCTGGGACGGCGGGGGAGGGGCCTCGGTGAGGTGCATGCGCAGGACCGCGAAGGGCGTGTCCGCGCTGAAGGGCCGGCGGCCCGTGAGGGTCTCGTAGAAGATGACGCCCAGCGAGTACAGGTCGCTGCGGGCGTCGATGCCCTTGCCTTCGATGGCCTCGGGCGCCACGTACTCCGGGCTGCCCAGGAAGGACCCGGTGACGGTCAGGCCCTCGAAGCGCCGCGCCCGCGCGATCCCGTAGTCCATCACCTTCACCGTGCCGTCCTCGAGGACCATGACGTTGCTGGGCTTGAGGTCGCGGTGCACGACGCCCTTCAGGTGCGCGTAGTCCAGGGCCTCCGCGACCTGGACCACGATGCCGGTGGCCAGCCGCGGGGCCAGGGCGCCCGCATGGTGGAGGTGGGCCTGCAGGGTCTCCCCGGCCACCAGCTCCATCGTGAAGTACGGGACGTGGTCCACGGCGCCCCGCTCGAGGATGCGCACGATGTTGGGATGGTGGAGGGTGCGGCCGATCTCCGCCTCCCGCTGGAAGCGCTCCAGGAACTCCGGCTCGTCCAGGAAGGCGGGGAGCGGCCGCTTGAGCGCGATGTCGCTCACGGCGCTGAATGGTATGAGCGCTGCCGCCGTATCGTGCTTCTGGTGGATGACCGCTCCTTCGTGCGTTTTGGCGGCCTTGCCGCCATCCTGCTGGCGCTGACGTCGTGGGCCGCGACTCTCGCGTACGGCGTTCTCGTCCAGCCGGATGACGGGGATCCCCGCATCGGCCTGCAGGTATTCCAGTTCCTGTACGCGCTCGTCGCTCTCTGGGCGCTCTTTGCGATCGTCGCCGTGTATTACCGGGTGCGCGCCGTCGGCGAAGCGT
>DAINRN010000162.1:0-7466 GCA_036741815.1 Acidobacteriota bacterium | reverse complement strand
GGAGTGACGCGAAATTGACACGCCCTGCTGCATCTGGGATAAACCGCCTGCCCTCTTAGCCATGCTCCCCTCCTACGTCCCCGTCCTGATCCTCGGCCTCGTGGCGCTGGGCTTCGGCGTCTTCACCCTGGTCTTGTCGTCTCTTCTGGGCGGTCCGCGCCCCAACCCCGCCAAGAGCGCCGTCTACGAATGCGGCGTCCCCGCCGTGGGCAGCGCGCAGCGCGTCAACGTGAAGTTCTACCTGGTCTGCATGATCTTCATCCTGCTGGACGTGGACGCGGCCTTCCTCTACCCGTGGGCGCTCGTCTTCCGCCAGATCGGCGTGTTCGGGTTCGTGGAGATGGCCGTCTTCATCCTCCTCCTGGGCGGCGGCTTCGTGTACGCCTGGACGGCGGGGGCCCTGGACTGGTAGGCCGGCCCATGGAGTTCACGCCGGAGAACAAGGCGTCCTTCGACAAGGTCGTGGCGCGCTACCCGGTCAAGCGCTCGGCCCTTCTGCCCACGCTGCACCTCATCCAGGAGCAGGAGGGCTACCTCACGAGCGAAGGCATCGAGTACGCGGCGAAGCTGCTCGACCTGACCCCCGCCCAGGTCCACGACACCGCGAGCTACTACACGATGTTCCGCTTCGCGCCGGAAGGGAAGGTGCACCTCGAGTTCTGCACCAACCTGTCCTGCGCGCTGGCGGGGGCCGACGAGCTCGTGGCCGAGACCTGCCGGCGGCTGGGGATCCGGGAAGGCGAGACCACGAAGGACGGCCGCTTCACCGTGCGCCGCGTGGAGTGCCTGGCCGCGTGCGGGGGCGGGCCCGCCGTCCAGGTCGGCGGCGAGTGGGTGGAGCACGCCCGGCTCGACGACCTGGCCGGGGTCCTCGACGGGTCGCTCACCTACCGGCCCTTCCAGTGGCCCAGGAGCCCGGGCGAGATGATCCTCCTGGCCAACGTGTGGAAGGAGGACTCCGCCTCGATCGAGGTCTACAAGAAAGCCGGTGGCTACGCGAAGCTGAAGGACTTCCTGGCCATGAAGCCGGACGATATCGTGGAGGCCCTGAAGAAGGCCAACCTGCGGGGCCGCGGGGGCGCCGGCTTCCCCACGGGGATGAAGTGGGGCTTCCTTCCCAAGAACGACAAGCCACGCTACCTGTGCGTCAACGCCGACGAGGGCGAGCCGGGCACCTTCAAGGACCGCCTTCTCCTGGAGAAGGACCCGCACCGCCTCATCGAGTCCTGCGTGGTCTCCTCCTACGCCATCAACTGCAAGAACGCCTACATCTACATCCGGGGCGAGTTCACGGAGGGCATCCGCGTCCTGACGAAGGCGCTGGAGGAGGCCTACGCCGCCGGCTACCTGGGCAAGAACATCCTGGGCACCGGCGTGGACGTGGACCTCACCCTGCACTCCGGGGCCGGGTCCTACGAGTGCGGCGAGGAGACCGCCCTCATCGAGAGCCTGGAGGGCAAGCGCGGGCAGCCCCGGCTCAAGCCGCCGTTCCCCGCCGTCTCCGGCCTCTACAACTGCCCGACGGTGGTCAACAACGTGGAGACGCTGGTGTGCGTGCCCCTGATCCTGGAGAAGGGGGCGGACTGGTTCGCCGCGGCGGGCTCCGAGAAGAACGGGGGGCCCAAGCTCTACTGCATCAGCGGCCACGTGAAGCGGCCGGGCGTCTACGAGGCGCCCATGGGGCGGATCACCCTCCGCCAGCTCATCTTCGACGAGGGCTACGGCGGCGGCCTGCGCGAGGGGCGCAAGCTCCGCTGCGTGGTCCCGGGCGGGTCCTCGACGCCGGTCCTCACCGCGGACGAGATCGACGTGAACATGGACTTCGACCGCGTGGCCAAGGCCGGGTCCATGCTGGGCTCGGCGGGCACGATCGTGATGGACGACTCGACCTGCATGGTGTGGATGGCCCAGCGGCTCGCCTACTTCTACCGCCACGAGTCGTGCGGCAAGTGCTCGCCCTGCCGCGAGGGGACGGGCTGGCTGCTGCGGCTGCTCGACAAGATCGAGGAAGGCCAGGGCACGGAGCGGGACCTGGAGGTCCTGTGGAACGTCTGCGACTCCATCGCGGGCAAGACGCTCTGCGCGTTCGGCGACGCCGCGGCCACGCCGCCGCAGTCCACGCTCAAGAAGTTCAAGGACGAGTACGAGTACCACGTGCGGGAGAAGCGGTGCTGGCGGAAGGTTGCGCGGACGTTCGAGGAGGCCAGGGCCATGGCCTCCTCGGCCCCCGCGCCCGCCGCCGCCGCTGTCTGAAGAGAGGAGAGTGCGATGCCCAAGTACGTGATCGAGAGAGAGCTGCCGGGGGCGGGGAAGATGTCCCCCGAACAGCTACGGGGAATCTCGGAGAAGTCGTGCGGCGTGCTCAAGAACCTGGGACCGCAGATCCAGTGGCTGCACAGCTACGTCACCGACGACATGATCTACTGCGTCTACATCGCGCCCAACGCGGAGATCGTCCGCGAGCACGCCAGGCAGGGAGGCTTCCCGGCCAACAAGGTCTCCCAGGTCCGGTCCGTCATCGACCCCACGACCTCGGAGTGACCGGCCGCCCGTGACGCCGAGCCCGGTCCAGCAGGAGCTGATCGTCGCCGTGGTGAAGGTGCTGGTCGCCTTCGGCGCCCTGCTGACCCTCTTCTCGGTCATGACCTGGGCGGAGCGCCGGCTGCTGGCCTTCATGCAGTTCCGGCTGGGCCCCAACCGGACGGGGCCCATCGGCATCCTCCAGCCCGTGGCCGACGGCATCAAGCTGTTTTTCAAGGAGGAGGTGGCCCCGGCGGGGGCCAACAAGTGGCTGTTCGTGGCCGCGCCCGCCCTGGCGGTGTTCACCGCGTTCCTCGCCATCGCGGTCGTGCCCTACGGCGGGACCATCACGCTCCCGCGCTGGGGCCTCCTGCCCGGCTGGCTCCAGGGCCGCGAGGTCGTGCTGCAGATCGCCGACCTCGACGTGGGGATCCTGTTCCTCTTCGCCGTCTCGTCCCTGGGCGTGTACAGCATCGTGATGGCGGGCTGGGCGGCCAACAACAAGTACACGCTCCTCGGCGGCCTGCGCTCCTCCGCCCAGATGTTCTCCTACGAGCTGGCCCTCGGCCTCTCGTGGGTGGGCGTGATCATGCTCGCCGGGTCCTTCCGCATCCAGGACATCGTGGCCGCGCAGGCCGGCGGCTTCTGGCACTGGAACTTCGTCCAGCAGGTGGTGGGCTTCGCCGTCTATCTCGTGGCGGCCACGGCCGAGGTGAACCGCACGCCGTTCGACCTGCCGGAGGCGGAGACGGAGCTCGTGGCCGGCTTCCACACCGAGTACTCCTCGATGCGCTTCGCCCTCCTGCAGATGGCGGAGTACGTGAACATGATCACGGTGGCCGCGGTGGGCGCCAACCTCTTCTTCGGCGGCTGGCTCTCGCCGCTGCCCTTCCTTCCCGACTCGCCCCTCTGGTTCTTCGCCAAGATGCTGGCGGCCCTCTTCTTCTTCATCTGGCTGCGCGGCACGCTGCCCCGGCTCCGCTACGACCAGCTCATGGCCTTCGGCTGGAAGGTGCTCGTCCCCCTGGCCACGCTGAACATCCTGGTCACCGCGGCCGTGGTGGCCTTCGTTCCCCCAGGCTGGCCCTTCCGATGACCGCCATCCTCTTCTATGTGTTCGCCGCCCTGGCCGTGGCCTCCGCGCTGGTGGTGGTGGGGCAGCGCAACCCGATCTACAGCGCCTTCGGCCTCATCGTGACGCTGTGCTCGCTGTCCGTGATCTTCGGCCTGCTGGGCTCGCCCTTCATCGCCGCCCTGCAGGTGGTCGTCTACGCGGGCGCCATCATGGTCCTCTTCCTGTTCGTGATCATGCTCCTCGGCGTGAAGCCGGAGGACCGCGAGAGCGGGGGGACGCTCAAGGCGGTGGCCCTGGCGCTGGCCCTGGCGCTGGCGGCGGAGATGGGGGTGGTGCTCCTGGGCGCCGACCAGCCGCCGGCCTCCTCGCTGGACGCCTCCACGCGCGCGGTGGCGCACGTGCTCTTCTCCGCGCCGTACCTCTACGCGTTCGAGGCCACCTCCATCCTCATCCTGGCCGCGCTGGTGGGCTCGATCGTGCTGGCCCGGAGGGATGCGTGAGCGCCGACCTCGTCCAGCCGGCCCTGGTGCTGAGCCTGGTGCTCTTCGTCGTGGGCGCCCTGGGCGTCTTCCTCCGTCGGAACATCATCACCGTGTTCATGTGCGTGGAGCTGATGCTCAACGCGGTCAACCTGGCCTTCATCGCGTTCAGCCGGGCGCGGGGCACGCTGGACGGGCAGGTGCTCGTCTTCTTCGTGCTGACCGTGGCCGCCGCCGAGGCCGCGGTCGGGCTGGCCATCATCATCGCCCTGCACCGCGGCCAGGACACGCTGGACGTGGACGCCTTCCGGATCCTCAAGTGGTGACCGGCGTCCTCGAGGACCGCGTGGTGGTGGTCCTGCCCTTCATGGTCCTGCTCCTGCCCCTGGCGGGCTTCATCGTGCTGTGCCTTTTCGGCGACGCCATCCGCAGGCACGGCGAGTCGCGGGGGGCGGGGATCCTCGCCTGCGTGACCGTGCTGGCTTCCTTCGGCCTCTCCGTCTGGAGCGTGATCCGGCTCCTGGCCCTGGTGGGGGGCAAGGACGGGCTCCGCTTCTCGCAGCCTTACCTCGGCGTGGAGTGGATGGAGGCGGGGGGATTCCGCGTGCCTCTGAGCCTGCTCCTGGACGCCCTGTCGGCCGTGATGATCCTGGTCGTCACCGGGGTGGGCGGCCTCATCCACGTCTATTCGCTCGGCTACATGGCCCACGACGAGGACAACGTCCGCTACTTCTCGTACCTCAACCTCTTCACGTTCTTCATGCTGCTCCTGGTCCTGGGCGGCAACCTGCCCTTGATGTTCGTGGGCTGGGAGGGCGTCGGCCTCTGCTCGTACCTGCTCATCGGCTTCTGGTTCAAGAAGCAGAGCGCGTCGGACGCGGGCAAGAAGGCCTTCATCGTGAACCGCATCGGCGACGTGGGGCTGATCCTGGGGATGATCCTCGCCTACCACGCTTTCGGCAGCCTGGACCTCGTGGAGATCGCCGCCAACGCGGGCTCGCTGGCCCCCGAGGCCCCGGGCCAGTTCGGGACCCTGACCGCGGTGTGCCTGCTGCTGTTCGTGGGGGCCTGCGGCAAGAGCGCGCAGATCCCGCTGCACGTGTGGCTGCCCGACGCCATGGAGGGCCCCACGCCGGTGAGCGCGCTCATCCACGCTGCCACCATGGTCACCGCCGGCGTCTACATGGTGGCCCGTCTGGCCCCGCTGTTCACGCAGTCGCCGACCGCCATGCTGGTGGTGGCCGCCATCGGCGCGGCCACCGCGCTCATGGCCGCCACCATCGCGCTGGTGCAGAACGACATCAAGCGCGTGCTGGCCTATTCCACGGTCAGCCAGCTCGGCTACATGTTCCTGGCCTGCGGCGTGGGCGCCTTCGGCATCGCGGTCTTCCACCTCTTCACCCACGCCTTCTTCAAGGCCCTGCTGTTCCTCGGATCCGGTTCGGTGATCCACGCGCTCTCCGGGGAGCAGGACATGCGCCGGATGGGTGGGCTGCGGCGGCTCATCCCCTGGACCTTCGCCACGTTCCTGGTGGGGACGCTGGCCATCGCCGGCATCTATCCGCTGGCCGGCTTCTTCAGCAAAGACGCCATCCTGGCCAGCGCGCTGGGCAGGTACGGCGACGTCTTCTTCGCGGTGGGCCTGCTGACCGCGCTCCTCACTGCCTTCTACATGGCGCGGCTTCTGTTCATGACCTTCTTCGGCGCGTACCGGGGCGCCGAGCACCACGTTCACGAGTCGCCGCCGTCGATGCTGGTCCCCCTCGTGATCCTGGCCGTCGGCTCCGCGGTGGGCGGGTTCGTGGACATCCCGCGCTTCGTGGCGCCCGTCTTCCGCCTGGGCGCGCACGAGGAGGGCCACCACGCCTGGCTGCCCTGGGTGGCCAGCCTGACCGCCATCGCGGGCATCGCCGCTGCCTACTACCTGTACGTGATGTACACGGAGCTGCCCGCGCGGCTGGCCGGCTCGATGCGCGGCGCGTACCGCGTCCTCGAGCGCAAGTACGGCTTCGACGACCTGTACAACTGGATCGCGCGCCGCGTCGTGGTGGAGGGTAGCCGCACCGTGCTGTGGGAAGGCCTGGACGTTTCGGTGATCGACAACGCAGTCAACGGGACGGGTGCATTCTTCCGCACCCTCTCCCGCGGGGCGCGGACGCTCCAGACGGGCCTGGTCCGGGGCTACGCGCTGGTGATGCTGGGGGGGGTGGTGGCTCTCGTCACCTACCTGCTGTGGGTGCGATGAGGATCGCGTCCAGCCTGCTCACCATCCTGGTCTTCCTGCCCGTGGCGGGAGCGCTGGTGGTGGCTCTGCTTCCGCGCGCGGCGGTCAAGGCCCAGAAGCTCGCGGCCCTGGCCGTGACCACGCTCGTGTTCGCGGCGTCGCTGGCCCTGCTCCAGGGCTTCAAGCCGCAGCCGGCGATGCAGTTCGAGGCCGCGCGGGAGTGGCTGCCCGACTGGGGCATCTCCTATCACGTGGGGATCGACGGCCTGAGCCTCTGGCTCGTGATCCTCACCACCTTCCTCACCCCGCTCGCCCTGCTCGGCTCGTGGTCCTCGATCGACCGCCGCGTGCGCGAGTTCAACGTCTTCATGCTGCTCCTGGAGGCGGGCATGCTGGGGGTCTTCGTGGCCCTGGACCTGTTCCTCTTCTACATCTTCTGGGAGGGGATGCTGATCCCGATGTACTTCCTCATCGGGATCTGGGGGCACGAGCGCCGCATCTACGCCGCGGTGAAGTTCTTCCTCTACACCATGGCGGGCAGCGTGCTGATGCTGGTGGCCTTCCTGGTGCTGTACCGGGCGGCGGGGGCGCGCAGCTTCGACATCGCGGTCCTGGCCCGCGTGCCCGTGGACCCCGGCCTGCAGATGTGGCTCTTCGCGGCCTTCGCCCTCGCCTTCGCCATCAAGGTCCCGATGTTCCCGTTCCACACCTGGCTGCCGGACGCCCACGTCGAGGCCCCCACCGCGGGGTCGGTGATCCTGGCCGGCGTGCTGCTGAAGATGGGCGGGTACGGCTTCCTGCGCCTGGCCATCCCGCTGTTCCCGCAAGCGGCCGTCGCCTTCGCACCCTTGATCGGCGTCCTGGCCGTGATCGGGATCGTGTACGGGGCGCTCGTCTCGCTCGTACAGCCCGACCTCAAGAAGCTGGTGGCCTATTCCTCCGTCTCGCACCTGGGCTTCGTGATGTTGGGCATCGCCTCGCTCAACGCCACGGCGATGGTGGGGGCCGTGTACCAGATGCTCAACCACGGCATCTCCACGGGCGCGTTGTTCTTCATGGTGGGGATGCTGTACGACCGGCGGCACACCCGCGCCATCGCGGAGTTCGGCGGCCTCAAGGCGGTGATGCCCTGGTTCTCCGCCCTCTTCCTCTTCATCTGCCTGTCGTC
>DAINRN010000161.1:0-7482 GCA_036741815.1 Acidobacteriota bacterium | reverse complement strand
CGGAGAAGGAGCTGGCCAGCCTCATCACCACGGGCCGCCCCGACGTCGGCCTGAACAGCGGGGCCTGGATCGTGGGCGAGCAGGCGGCGACACTCCTCACCGGCCGCTTCACGCGCGAGGTCTCGCGCAACCTGCGCGAGTTGGGGTTCGACCAGGTGGACATCCAGCCCGAGCTGCTGGCCCGCGAGGACGATCCGGGGGCCCGCTTCACGGTGGGCAAGGACATCACGCCGAACCTGAAGCTCGTGTACTCGCTCGGCCTCAACACCCCCGAGGCGCAGTACTACCAGGCCCTGTTCCGCTTCCACGCACGCAGCGAGATCACGCTCAAGGCACAGCGGCGGTCCGACGGCACGATCACCTACGGGGCCGGGCAGCGGATCCGCTTCGGTGGGCCGCCCCGTCCGCAGGACCTCAAGTCCTTCGAGGAGGTCAAGCTGCGCGAGGTGCGTCTCGAGCGCGACGCGGCCGGCCATCCCGTGGAGCTGGGCGCGGCGCTGCCGGAGGCCCGCCTGCGGAGCTGGATCAAGGCCCAGCCCGGCCGCAAGACGACGTACTGGGAGCTGCTGAACGACGGCGACCGCCTGCGAAACAAGCTGGTCGGCGAGGGCTACCTGGAGGCCGTGGTCGAGCCCCGCCTGGAGACCGACACCGCCGTCTTTCTCGTCCAGGCCGGCGCGCCCCACCGCTGGCGCGTCACGGGCATGGCGAACCCGCCCGACGTGGGCCCGGCCATCCGTGGCGCGCTCTTCGACGAGGAGGCCCTCGAGCGCGGCCGTGACGTCCTCCTGGCGGAGCTGCGCCGCCGCGGGCACCTGCGCGCGGTGGTGGAGACCAGGGAGGTGAAGGAGGGCGCGGCGGACACCCTGCTCTTCCTGGCCGCGCCCGGGCCCGTCCTCACCGTCGCCGCGCTGTCCTACCCCGGCGCGACCGCCCTTTCCAGCGGCGAGCTGACGAACGCCGCCGGCGGCCCGGCCGCCTTGCTGGTCTCGCCCAAGGAGTCGGAGCGGGCCATCCGCGAGCTGTACCGGACGAAGCTCTACCTGCTGGCCCAGGTGGGCCCCACCGCGACGGCTGAATCGGACGGCCAGGTGCGCATCGTGGTCCCGGTCCAGGAGGGCCCGCCGGCCGTCGTGAGCTCCATCCGGTTCGAGGGCGCGACCCTTCCCGAGGAGGAGCTCGCGCCGCTGCTGCAGATCGCGCCCGGCGACCCGTACGACCGCGTGGCCGTGAACAACGCCGTGCAGCGCGTCCGGGACCACTACCTGAAGCTCGGCTATCCCTCCGCGCGCGTCATCCCGCGCCTGGCCACCGAGGGCCCGAACCTGGGCGTCGTGCTCCGGGTGGCGGAAGGCGATCGGGTGGTGGCGGGGCCGGTCACCATCACGGGACTGCACCGGACACGCGCGTCGCTGGTGCGCGCCCAGGTGAACATCCAGCCGGGCGAGCCGCTCGACCCGCGCAAGATGGCGGAGCTGGAGCGGCGGCTGCTGGACCTCGGCATCTTCTCGCGGGCCGTGGTGACCGCGCCGTCGGAGAGCCCGGCCCCCATCAACATCGAGCTGGAGGAAGAGGCCCCGTACAAGCTCGCCTACGACCTGCGCTACAACAGCCGCGAAGGGACCACCGTCCTCCTGGACGGGGAGATGGGCAACCTGTTCGGCAGCGGCGTGGCCCTGGGCGGCCGCTATCGATTCGGTCGTCACGTGCGCGACGAGCGCGGCTCGCTGCACATCCCGTCCATAGGCCGTCTGGGCGACCTCACCGCCTCGATCTTCCGGACGCGCCAGGACGTGATCGTCCTGACGGAGGCCACCGACCCGCCGCGGGAGCCCCTGCCCAACGACCAGACGACCGAGCAGGGCTTCACGCTCCAGCAGGCGCGGCACCACCACCCCTGGGAGCTTCTCTACGGCTACCGGCGCAAGCGGGTCACCGAGACCTTCGACCTGCTCACCGCGGGACCGCGCGAGGCGGACCTGGGCGCCCTGGACGTCTCCGTCCTCCGCGACACGCGCGACAACCCGCTCAACGCCCACCGCGGGGAGTTCGCGAGCGTGAACGCGAGCTGGGGTCCCGAGGCCATCAGCGCCGACGGCGGCAACTTCGCCAAGGTCTTCCTGCAGGGCTTCGTGACGCGGCCCGTGGGCGCGTCCTTCACCTGGGCCCAGGGCTACCGCATCGGGACGTCCACGGGCCTGGCCCAGGACCTGTTCGTGGCCACCGAACGGTTCCGGCCGGTGTCCACGGAGCGCTTCCGCGCCGGCGGGGCCAACAGCGTCCGCGGCTACGAGACGGATTCGCTGGGGCCCCGGGCCATCCTGACCGACGGGCGCGCGGTGGCGGCGGGCGGGGAAGCGGTGCTGGTCCTGAACCAGGAGCTGCGGTTCCACCACACGAGCGGGCTGGGGGCGGCGTTCTTCTGGGACGCGGGCAACATCTTCGAGAAGGGCAGCGACCTGGGCTTCAGTCTCCGCCACTCCCTCGGCTTCGGCCTGCGCTGGGACTCCCCCGCCGGGCTCCTGCGCATGGACATCGGCTTCCCGCTGGGCCGCAGGGCGGGCGAGGACTCCTACCAGATCTGGTTCGGCCTCGGGCAGGCCTTCTAGTCAGGCCGACTTGTACTCGTTCAGGCGGTTGTAGAGCGTCTTCAGGCTGATCCCCAGGACCTCGGCCGCCTTCTTCTTGTCCCCCTCGCAGTCCTCGAGGGTGGCCAGGATCAGCCGCTGCTCCACCTCTCCCAGCGATGTGCCGACCTTGACGTTGAGGTTGGACCCCGGCGTCTCCTGCACGCCCAGGGGCAGGGAGTCGATGCCAAGGTGCTCCTCGGCCAGGATGTACGCCCGATGCACGAGGTTCTTCAGCTCGCGGACGTTCCCGGGCCAGTTGTGGGTGCGCAGGCGCTGCAGCGCCGGTCGCGTGAAGTCCTTGGAGGTGCCCTGCTCCTTGTTCAGCTGGGAGAGGAACTGCTCGGCCAGGAGGTCCACGTCGTCGCGCCGCTCGCGCAGCGGTGGCAGGTGGATGGGAAAGACGTTGAGGCGGTAATGCAGGTCCTCGCGCAGCTTCCCCGCCGCGACCGCTTCCTCGGGGCGGCGGTTGCTGGCCGCGATGACGCGCACGTCCACGGGGACCGCCTCGTTGCCGCCGATGCGGGTGACCTTGCCCGTCTCCAGCACGCGCAGCAGCTTGACCTGCAGCTCGTGCGGCATCTCGGTGATCTCGTCCAGGAACAGCGTGCCCCGGTGGGCGCGCTCGAAGTATCCCTTGTGCATGCGGTCGGCGCCCGTGAAGCTGCCGCGCTCGTGGCCGAACAGCTCGCTCTCGATGAGCGTCGGGGAGACCGCGCCGCAGTTGATGGGCAGGAAGGGCTCCTTGTGCCGGCGGCTCAGGCTGTGCACGGTCTCCGCCACCAGCTCCTTGCCCGTCCCCGTTTCCCCCAGCACCAGGATGGTGGCTTCGGTGGGGGCCGCCTTGCCGATGAGGTCGTAGACCTTCTGCATCTGCGGGGAGGCGCCGATCAGCGGCCCGAAGCGTCCCAGCTTGCGCAGTTCGCCCCGCAGCGACCCGATCTGCTGCTTCAGCTCGCGGGTGCGCGTGACGTTGGCCAGCACCATCCGGACTCGCGCGAAGTCCACGGGCTTGACCAGGTAGTCGGAGGCCCCGTGACGCATGGCCTCGACAGCCGTCTCGATGGTGCCGTGGCCGGTGATGAGGACGATCTCGCTGCCGGGGCTCTCCTCGAACTCCTTCACCAGGTCGAGACCGCTGCCGTCGGGCAGGTGCAGGTCGATGAGCAGGACGTCGGGAGCCGCCTTTGCGATCTCGTTCCGCGCCTCTTTCAACGAGGTGGCGGTCTTGGTGGTGAAGCCTTCCCTGCCGACGACCTCGGCGAGGCCGAGGACGAAGTTCACGTCGTCGTCGACGAGCAGTGCGTGGGGCATGGATCTTCGAGTTCCGGGGACGTGCCCGCTTCGTCAGGGCAAGGAGCATGCAGCGCCCGAACGGCTTTGTTACGAGTGCTCTGTCCGGCCCTCGGACCGTCCAGTGTAGAGCTTACATCAGCGCTGCCGCTGGGGCGGAGCCCCGCCGCGCCGTGCGAGCGTCAAGACGGTCTCGATCAGCACCGCGGGATCCACGGGCTTCGGCAGATGGTCGTGATAACCCGCGTGCAGCCCCTTCATGCGGTCTTCCGGAGTCGCGTACGCGGTCAGGGCCGCGGCGGGCACCCTTCCTCCGTGCGCGGCGTCGCGCGCCCGCACCTTGCGTATGAGCGTATAGCCGTCCTCGCCGGGCATGGCGATGTCGCTGAGCAGGACGTGTGGCTGCTCGCGCTCCAGGACGGAAAGGGCCTCGTCCGCCGAGCCCACCGCGGTCACGAGCGCACCGAACTGCCCGAGCAGCATGGAGAGGGCCTCGCGCGCGTCCTCGGCGTCGTCCACCACCAGCACCTTCACGCCGAGGAGACCGTCCCGCTCCAGCGAGGCCGCGGAGGCGGTCTGGCCCCCGTCCGCCAGGAGCAGCGCGGCCACCGCCCCCTCCATGAGGGGCAGCATGATCGTGAAGGACGCGCCCTGGCCTTCCCCCGCGCTCTCGGCCTCGATGGTCCCGCCGTGGAGCTGGACGAGGTGGCGAGAGATGGCGAGGCCCAGGCCGAGACCGCGGTTCTCGCGCGTGCTCGTGGTGTCGGCCTGGCGGAAGTGCTCGAAGATGTAGGGAAGGAAGTCGGGGCGGATGCCGATCCCCGTGTCGGTCACCTGTATGCGCGCCTGCGACGCCATGCGGTCGAGGCGGACGTCGATGCGGCCGCCGGCGGGGGTGAACTTGATGGCGTTGGAGAGGAGGTTGCTCACCACCTGCTGCAGGCGGACCGGATCCCCGGACACCGGGATGAGCGGGCGCTCCAGCGCGGGCTGGAGGCTCAGGCCCTTCTGTTCGGCGGCGGCCTGGGCGGCCTCGACCGCCACCTGCAGGACCGAGGGCAGGTCCACGGCCCTGGGCTCGAGGCGGATCTTCCCGCTCACGATCCGGGAGACGTCCAGGAGGTCGTCCAGCAGCTGGGCCAGGGTCTTGGTGCTGCGCTCGATGATGCCCAGCGCGCGTGCCACCGTCGCCTCGTCCACGCTCTGCTGCCGCAGCAGCTGCGTCCAGATGAGGATGGCGCCGAGGGGCGTGCGCAGCTCGTGGGAGACCATGGCCAGGAACTCGTCCTTGGCCCTGTTCGCGGCCTCCGCCTCCAGGCGCGAGATCTGCTCGCGGCGCGCGGCCTCCTCGCGATGCCGGGTCGTCTCCAGCGCCGTGACCAGGACGCCGCCAGCGTTGCCGTCCTCCCGGCGAAGGGCGCTGTAGTACAACGTGAAATGACGCTCGGCCACCTGACCGTCCTGCTCGCGCTCCAGCCTGCGGTCCTCCTCCGGGTTCGCCGGGCCCCCGGACATCACGCGCTCGAAGAGCGGACCGAACACGTCCCAGGTCTCGTTGAAGGTCTCCCGCGCGCTCCGCCCCAGCGCGTGCGGGTGGCACGGGCCCAGGATCTCGCGGTAGGCGTCGTTGTAGAACTGGATGAGGTCCTCTCCCCAGGCCACGTACATGGGGTGGTTGGACGCGAGCAGGAGGGTCACCGCGCCGCGGACGCTCGCCGGCCAGGTGGCGGGGGTGCCCAGCGGCGTTTCCGCCCAGTCCAGCCGGCGCATCAAGGCGCCCATCTCGCCACCGCCGGCGAGGCAGTCCCAGGAGGAGGCCGGGGAGGCTTTGGTCCGCTTCACGGCGCGGACTTCATTATAGGCGGCCGGGGACGGCTGTTCGGCGGGCCCCGCCGCGTGGCCCGGGCCGCCCGCAGTCTCGCTCAGTTGCGGTCGCGCGCGCTGCGCGCCAGCGCCCCCCGCCACATCACGGGCAGGGGAACCGAGCGGTTCACGTCGCGCGCGGCGGCACGGCCCCGCCCCGCCGTCTCCCGGGGCTGGTCGCGCTCCGCGGCCTCGCCTTCCTCCTGCTCCTGGCAGTCCCGGCAGGTCAGCGCGAAGGGCAGCGCCTCGAGGCGGGCCTCGGAGATCCTGCCGCCGCAGTCGGAGCAGAGGCCGTACGTGCCGCCGTCCAGCCTGACGATGGCCTCGTCGATCCGGCGCAGCGTCGCGGACTCCATCTCCATCAGCGCATAGTCCATCCCGCGCACGAAGTCCTCCATGCTCTGCTCCTCCGCGTCCTTCACGTCGGAGGACACGGCGGGAAAGGCCTCGCGCAGGGAGCGGAGCTTGTTGCGGATCTCGTCCTGGCGGTCCGTCAACATGCGGCTCAGGACCTCATGACGCCTTCGACCCTCGGCGCTGCGGTGGCGCGGCATGGATTTCCTCCTTGGGCCCTTGACCCGGACCGGATGGACGAAATGGTCGTGCAAGCGAATAGCAATTCGTGTGCCGCTGCACTTCGGAGGCATGCACGTAAACCTGGCCACAGCAAGTATCGATTTTGGAGTTAGATAGGGGCAGACCCGGCCAGCGGCCGGATTCGTCCACCGGTACCGATTGCAAGCTTTGCAGTCCGCAAAAACGTCGATCAACCTGTCCCTTCGGTGCGAATCACCGAACCGTTCCTGATTCAATGGAATGGAAAGTGCTGAGCCAAAAAGGGGAAGGGCGATGCGAGTCACAGCCGATCGATGGCACGGCGGTTGCACCAGTACTGAGCGGCGAACGGTTTTATTGGCAGGGAGGGCTTCAAATGATCGCTCGGCTGCGATGCTTCTTCCGAAACCAGCACAACCCGGTGCGGCATCCACTGGGCGGGTTCCGGTGCCTGGAATGCGGCCAGGTGGGCGCCGACCTCGAGGAGATGGGCTACGTCGACGGCGGCTACGTCATGCCCGTGCGAAGGGTGTTCTCGCGGACGCGCGGCGAGTTCACGCGCACGATGTCCTGGGAGCCGTCCGGCCGCGGCTGGTAACCGGCCCTCGTCCTTGTAGCCGGTCCCCGAGTCCCGCGTCGAACGTGGCGAGGGACTCGTTGCATTTTCGGGCTCATTTCGGCGCCCGCCTCGCGCCCTTCCCGATGACCACGCGCACCTCGTGCTCCGCGCCGTCGTCGCGCAGGGGGATGGCGGCGGGATCCACCTCCGTCCCGTCCAGGCGCGCGCTCGCGATCCCCCGGCACCGGTGCTCGGGGTTCTCGACCGCGATGCGGTACCGGCTGGCACCGAACTTCCAGACGATCGAGTAGGCCGGCCATTCCGCCGGGATGCACGGCGCCAGCTCGAACGTCGCTCCACGCCGCCGGAGCCCCAGGATGCTCTCCACGCCCAGGCGATACATCCAGCCCGCGGAGCCCGTGTACCAGGTCCACCCTCCGCGCCCCGCGTGGGCCGGATGGGAGTAGACGTCCGCCGCCACGACGTAGGGCTCCACCTTGTAGCGGCCGGCGTCGGCGGGCGTGCGCGCGTGGTTGACGGGGTTCAACAGGTGGAACAGCTCCGCCGCCTCGTCGCCGCTGCCCA
>DAINRN010000160.1:0-7495 GCA_036741815.1 Acidobacteriota bacterium | reverse complement strand
CGGTGCGCTACACGCGCTACGGGGCCACCGTCACCGATGACGGCATCGTCGGCCCCTCGCTGGGCCGGGGCTACGGGGAGGCCAGCATCGACATGCGCGGGCCCACCTTCTCGCGCGTCTTCAACAGCCCCGGGAACTTCTACTCGGAGAAGTACAAGCACGTGATCGGGCCCGAGGTCACCTGGACCTACCGTTCCCGGGTGGACGAGTTCGACCTCATCCCGAAGTTCGACGGCGTGGACTATTACCTGGGAACGAACGAGCTCCGCTACTCGCTCGTCCAGCGCCTCCTGGCCAAGCGGCCCGGCAAGGGCGGCAAGCTCGAGTCCTGGGAGGTGTTCGCCTGGCGCATCTCCCAGACGTACTACGTGCAGATCGCGGACAACCAGAGCGAGTTCGACCCCAACTACTCCTCCTCGGCCTTCGGCCCCGGCGGCGTCCCCTCGCACTACTCGCCCCTCCAGTCCAGGCTGCGCTTCCGGCCCACGCAGGCCTTCTCGGCGAACTTCGACTTCGAGTACGACGTGAACTTCAAGCAGACGCGGAGCCTGGGACTCTCCGGCACCGTGACCCGGCCGCGGATCAGCCTGCAGGCGGGATGGTCGCGGGCCATCAAGGTGGCCGAGGAGGCCGTCGACCGCGTCACCACCCGCAACACGGTGCGGGGGTCCGGGCGGCTCTACGTGCTCCCCGGGCGCCTGGCCCTCGAGGGATCCGCGGACTACGACGTCCTCGACAAGAACCTCGTCCAGGCCACCGGCCGCCTGCGCTACGACGTGCAGTGTTGCGGGTTCATCGGCGAGGTCATCCAGTCGGACTACAACGTGAAGCAGGACCGGCAGTACCGCTTCGCCATCGAGCTGGCCAACCTCGGATCCATGGCGAACTTCATGGGCATCGACGCGGAGGAGGCCATGCGGGGCTTCTCGGGAGGCCGCAAGTGACGACGCGAATCCTCGTGACCGGCGGCGCCGGCTTCATCGGCTCCAACTTCGCCCGGCACCTCGCGGCCCGCCGCGCGGACTGGGAGATCGTGGTCCTCGACAAGCTCACCTACGCGGGGCGCCGCGAGAACCTGGCCGACCTCGAGGGGCGGCCGGGGTTCTCCTTCGTGCAGGGCGACATCGCGGACCGCGGGGCGGTGGCCGCCGTGCTCCCCGGCTGCCACTACGTGGTGAACTTCGCGGCCGAGACGCACGTGGACCGGTCTCTCTACGACGCGGGGAGCTTCATCCAGACCGACGTCTACGGCACGTTCGTCCTCCTGGAGGAGGCCCGGCGCGCGCCTGGCCTGAAGATGTTCGTGCAGATCTCCACTGACGAGGTCTACGGCAGCGTGGAGAGCGGGTCCTCGCGGGAGACGGACGCCCTCATGCCCAGGAACCCGTACTCGGCGAGCAAGGCGGGCGCGGACCGCCTGGCCTACTCCTACTTCGCCACCTACGGCCTGCCCGTGATCGTGACCCGCGCCTCCAACAACTACGGCCCCTACCAGTACCCGGAGAAGGTCATCCCCCTCTTCGTGACCCACGCCCTCGACGACATCCCCGTGCCGCTCTACGGGGACGGGTTGAACGTGAGGGACTGGCTGCACGTCGACGACCACTGCCGCGCCGTCGACCTCCTGCTGGAGAGCGGGCGGCCGGGCGAGACCTACAACATCGGTGGCGGCAACGAAGTGCGGAACGTGGACCTGACGCGGCGCATCCTCTCTCTCGTGGGGCGGCCGGAGAGCCTGATCCGCCGCGTGGCCGACCGCCCCGGCCACGACCGGCGCTACAGCCTGGACTGCGCCAAGCTGCGGGCCATGGGCTGGGCGGCGCAGGTGCCCTTCGAGGATGGGCTGCGGCGGACGGTGGACTGGTACCGGGACAACGAAGCGTGGTGGCGCCCCATCAAGGAGGAGAGCCCCGCCTTTCGCGACCATTACCAGAAGCACTACAAGCCGTGACCGTCCTCATCACCGGCATCGCGGGGTTCGTCGGGGGCCACCTGGTGGACCTGCTCCGCGCCGAGCAGCCCGAGGAGGGGATCGCGGGCGTGGTGCGGCCCGGGACCTCGACTCCCGATCACCTTCGCGACGGCGTGCGGCTGCTGGAGGCGGACCTCGAGGACGCGGCGGCCGTGGAATCCGCGGTGGCCGCCGTGCGGCCCGAGAGCATCATCCACCTGGCCGGCCAGTCCAGCGTCCACGAGTCGTGGGCGAACCCTGCGGCCACCCTCCGCACCAACGTGATCGGCCTCCTCAACGTCTTCGAGGCCGTGCGCCGGCGGCGGCTGGAGCCGCGCGTGCTCGTGGTGGGCAGCGCCGAGGAATACGGCGCGGTGGAGCCGGAGACCCCGCCCCTCACGGAAGACGCGCCGCTGCGGCCTCTCTCCCCCTACGCCGTGAGCAAGGTGGCCCAGGGCTATCTCGCCCTGCAGTACGCGCTCTCGCGGGACCTTGCGGTGGTGCGCACCCGCACCTTCCCCCACACCGGACCCGGCCGCGGCGAGGCCTTCGCGGAGAGCTCCTTCGCGCGCCAGATCGCCGAGGTGGAGGCGGGCCGCCGCCGGCCCGTCCTCGCCGTCGGCAACCTGGACGCGGTGCGCGACTTCACCGACGTGCGGGACGTGGTGCGGGCCTACTGGTCCTTGTTGGAGCGCGGGGTCCCGGGCGAGGTCTACAACGTCTGCAGCGGCCAGGGCCGCAGCATCGGGGACGTCCTGCGCGGCCTGCTGGAGATCGCGGGCGCCCAGGTGGACCTGCAGGTGGACCGCGAGCGGCTGCGGCCTTCCGACCTTCCCTCGCTGGTGGGAGACCCCCGCAAGCTGCGCGAGGCGACGGGATGGGAGCCGCGCATCCCCCTGGAGCGCACGCTGCGCGACCTGCTCGACGACTGGCGGGACCGGCTGGGGGCGACGCCTCCGCCGGTCCGCCACGGCGGCAGTTGATCGCCGCGCTGACCGCCGCCGAGGCCAGGCGCAAGCTCGTCCACGTCGCGGCGGGGGGCTGCGCGTTCCTGCTGCGGTTCCTGACCTGGCCGCAGGCCGTGGCCATGGCCGCCGGTGCCCTGGCGTTCAATCTCTACCTGCTGCCGCGGATGGGGGGACGCGGCCTCCTGCGCGCGCCGGAACGCGACCGCGGGATCCCGACCGGCATCCTGCTCTACCCGCTGGCGGTGCTGGCGCTGCTGCTGGTGTTCCGCCACGACCTGTGGATGGCGGCCGCGGTGTGGGGCATCCTGGCCTTCGGCGACGGCATGGCCACGGTCGTGGGCCTGGCCGCGGGCGGTCCCCGCCTGCCCTGGAACGCGGCGAAGGGTTGGGCGGGGTCCCTGGCCTTCGTCGTCTTCGGCGCGACCTCTGCCGCCGTCCTGCTCGTGTGGACGCTGCGCCTCCCGATAGCATCGGCCTTTGCCCCGCGGATCCTCGTACTGACGCTGCCCCTGGCCCTCCTCTGCGCGCTCGTGGAGTCCGCCCCCACCACCCTCGACGACAACCTCACGGTGCCGCTGGCCGGCGCCGCCGCCCTTCCCCTCCTCGTGCAGGCCGACCTGCGAGGCCTGGCGGACATCCCGGACCTCGCGGCCCGTGCCGCGCTCGGCCTGGCCGTCAACGCCGTCATCGCCGCGATCGCCGCGCTCCTGGGGTGGATGGACCGCGCGGGAGCCGCCTCCGCGCTGGTGATCGGCCTCGCCATCACCGTCGGTCTCGGCCTCCGCGGCCTGGCGGTCATGGTCGCCTTCTTCCTGTTGGGGACCGCCGCCACCAGGCGCGGGTACGGCCTGAAGGCTGCGCGCGGCATCGCGCAGGAGAAGGGCGGGGCGCGGGGCTGGCGCAACGCCTGGGCCAACGGCGGCATCCCCGCGCTCCTGGCCCTGCTCGCGGGGGCGGCCGCGGTGCGGCCGGGAGGGACGTCGACCGCGATGCTGCTCGCCGTGGCCTACGCCGCGGCGGTGGCGGCGGCCGCGGCGGACACGTGCTCGTCGGAGATCGGGAAGGCCTACGGCCGGCGCACGTTCCTCATCACGACCCTCCGCCCCGCGGCCCCCGGGACCGAAGGCGCGGTCAGCCTGGAGGGGACGACGGCCGGGCTGGTGGGAAGCGCCACGGTCGCGGTGGTGGGAGCCGCCCTGGGCCTCTATGACGGGCCGCTGGCGCTGGTCGTGGCCCCCGCCGGTCTCCTCGGCAGTCTCGCCGAGAGCGTCCTGGGAACCGTGGCGGAGCGCAAGGGATGGATGGGCAACGACCTGCTCAACGCCTTCAACACGGCGGCGGGGGCAGGGATGGCGATGGGGATGGTCTGGGCGGTGGGAAGGCTCTAGAGATCCTCGTCGTCCGGCGGCCTCGGCGCCTGGGCCATCCTCCGCTCGGCGCGGATCAGGATCTGCTCCAGGGTCTCCTCCTCCGGTTCCGGCGCGGCGGCCTCCGGCTCCGGCGGCTCCACCGGCATCGGCTGCGTATCGACCGTCGGGGAGGTCTCCGCCGCCGCTCCGTACTCGCCGACCACCACCTGCGAGGCGCGGGCCACGCGGCCGCTGATGCGGTAGCCGCGCAGCATCTCCTTCATCACGACGTGGTGATGGTCCGGGTCGCTCACCGGGGTCGTGGCCACCACCTCGCTGACGTGCGGGTCGTAGGGCAGGCCCAGCACCGGTATGCGCTCGAGGCCCTGCTCTTGCAGCGTCTGCACCAGCTGGGTGCGCACCAGGATCAGGCCCTCGATCAGCGGCTGGCCGCCGTAGCTGGTCTCGGCCGCGTCCAGCGCGCGGTCCAGGTTGTCGAGGATGTCCATGAACCTCAGCAGCAGCTCCTCGTGCCTCTGCTGGTACCTCCTCTCCAGGTTGCGGGTGGTGCGCTCGCGGTGCGCCTCCGCCTCGGCCTTGAGCTTCCGGTAGGCGGCGAGGACCTCGGCCAGCCGGTCTTCCGCCAGGCGCGCCCGCTGGTGGAAGGCCTCCGCGGGACCGGACTCGGGTGGCGCCTCCAGGACCTCGTCGAGGGTCGCGGGCGGGTCCACTTCCGGCGTGTCTGCCAGCTCCGGGGCGTCCGCTCGTTCGTCATCCGGCTGTCCGGGCTTGCCGGGCGGACGGTCTTCAGGCAACCCACCCTCCATCGCTACGGCGGGGGAATTCGGGCGCAGTATAGCATCCGGCCCGAAGCGCCGGGGGGCGCGCGGCGGAGGTTCATCCGCTCGCCCGCCCGGGCAGCGCGTCGCCCGCGAGCAGGACCGTGAGGTCCACCACGTTCGTGCCCGTGGGCCCGGTCACGATCAGCCCGCCCAGGGGACCGAGGAAGCTCGTGGAGTCGCTGGCGGCCAGGAACGCGGCTGCCGGGGCCAGGCCCAGCGCCGCCGCCTCGCGCGCGGTCTCCTGATCGACGACGCCTCCCGCCGCGTCGCTGGCGCCGTCCACGCCGTCGGTGGCCAGGCTGGCCACCACCGCGTGCGCCGGAAACCGGGAGAGCGGGTCCACCGCGGCCACCGCGATCTCCTGGTTCCTCCCGCCCCGGCCCGGTCCCCGCACCGTCACCGTGGTCTCCCCGCCGGCCAGCAGGCAGACCGGAGTGGCCGCCGGCCGGCCGGTCTCCACGCACTCGCGCAGCACGGCCACCAGGACCCGCGCCGCCTCTCGGGCCTCGCCCTCGAGCCGCGTGGTCAGCACCCGCGCGCGCAGTCCCTGGCGCCGGGCCTCGCGCTCCGCCGCGGCCACCGCGATCGCGTTGTTACCGATGACGCGCGTCGAGACGCGCGCGAAGAGGGCCTCGCCGGGCTTGGCCGTCTCCGGCGCCTCGCCCCGCAGTCCCGCCTCGAGATGACGGCGGATGGCCGCGGGGGCGTCGCCTTCGATCCCCCGGCGGCGCAGCACCTCGACCGCATCGGCGTAGGTGGTGGGGTCGGGCACCGTGGGCCCCGAGGCGATGGTGGACAGGTCGTCGCCGACCACGTCCGAGAGGACGAGGCACGCGACGCGAGCGGGCGCGGCCGCCCGCGCCAGGCCGCCGCCCTTCAGACGCGAGAGGTGCTTGCGCACCGTGTTCAGCTCTCCGATCGTCGCCCCCGCCGCCATGAGGCGGGCGGTGAGGCTCGCCTTCTCTTCGAGGCTCACCCCGCTCACCGGGGCCGGGAGCAGGGCCGACGCGCCTCCCGAGAGGAGGACGAGGAGGAGGTCGTCGCGCCCCAGCTCGCGAACCGCGGCCAGCACGGCCTCGGCCGCCTGCGCGCCGCGGGCATCCGGGACCGGATGGCCGGCCAGCATCAGGCGCGTCCGACGGAGATCGGCCGGCGGCCCGGCCGGGGCCACGGCGATGGCGTCGTCGATCCGCGCGCCGAGGATGCGCTCGGCCGCGCGCGCCATGGTGACTGCCGCCTTGCCGGCCGCTACGAGGACGAGCCGTCCGTGGCCCAGCGGATACGACGTCCCACCCGCGATCAGACGCCCGCTCCGGAGGCGGAGGTTGGCGTGGACGAGCGCGACGGGGTCGGCGGCCCGCAGGCCAGAGGCGAGGATCGAGGCGGCGGCGCGCCGCAACCGGGACCGCCCCCAGCGCGGAGCACGGCCGCGTGTGGTCAGGGCTTCAGTGCGCGCGTCGAGGGTCGAGATCGCTCAGCCGCGTGAGCGTCTCGAAGTTCTGGAGAAGGGTCTCGGCGACGGCGGGGAACTCGTCGCGCCCGCAGAGCAAGTCCAGGTCGGACATGAGCTTACCGCAGACGTGGCGCATGGTCTCGTTGTCCTGGTTGATGACGCCGCTCATCTGGAGGTGCGCGAGGTGCCGAAGGAACTCTTCGCGATAGAAGTCGGAGAGCGCCCGGCGCCTGTCCGCGTCCACTACACCTCCCGGCCGGAAACGAGTTACAAGAAGATTAGCGCAACGCCGGGCGAAGTGTCAAGAAACGTCAACGCGGCATGCCCTGCGCGATCTCCCAGGTCCCCACCGCGAGCGCGAGGGCACGCGGGTCGCCGTTGTGGAGGATGTCGTTTGCGACGATGGCCGGACCGGGGCAGGCGAGAGTGAGCGTTGTCTCCCCGAGTGCGAGCGGCCCCAGAGGCAGCGTGTACTTGCGCCACTCGGCGGCCACCTCGACCTCGCCGAGCGGGCGCCCGTCGACGAACCATTTCAGTGGCCGCCGGCTCGGGAACGCTTTCAGCTGCAGGTCCAGTGCGGTCGCCGCCGACTCGCGTGTCGCGACAACGCGCAGAGCGCCCGTCTGGCCCATCCACCGCGAGGTCGTCTCCCCCTCGTACTCGCGGGGATGGAACCCGAGCATCGCGCGCACGTAGACGGGCGGCTCTTCCGCCTTTACCTCCAGGATCCAGGAGTCCTCGAGCTCCGGTCCGCGCGCGAGGCCCTCCGGCGCCGGGCGGCTCGCGAGCCAGCTCCCGACCGTGCTGTCCCGACGCACCACGATGTGGGTGTAGCCCATCGCCTTCAGCTTGTCCCCCAGCCGAGGCTCCCCGCAGTCGTCGACCGCCGGCGCGCCGAGCAGCGAGCCCTCGTGGCCGAGCAGGGAGAGGGC
>DAINRN010000159.1:0-7498 GCA_036741815.1 Acidobacteriota bacterium | reverse complement strand
GCAGCAGACGGCGACGCTGACGATCGTGAGCGTCGATGCCGAGGCGCCGTCGCTCACCGTCCTCACGGAAGACGGCCGACGGCTGAGCTTCCGGCCGTTCCAGCAGGCGGACGTCGAGCGGCTGGAAATCGGGGACCTGATGGACGTCAACTACACGCAGGCCCTGGTGATCAGCGTGCTCCCCTCGACGGCGCCGGGGCGCGAGCTCGCGATGGCGACCGCCGGCCAGGTGCACCCGTGAACGACCGCAAGTCCGTTTCCGGCCTGCCGCTGCCCGGACCGGCGCCCCGTCCGGTGGTGATGCCGGCCGAGGCGTGGATTGCACGGCGCCGGCTCTGGCCATCCACGATGGTCTACGGCGCCTCGAGCGCGGCGATTCTCCTGTTCGCCGTCCATCGGTACGGGCTGATCGCCTGCCTGCCCTGGCTCGCCGCCGGTGCTTCGCTCTGGACGCTCGTGGAGTACTTCGGGCACCGGTCCGTGCTGCACGGTGTCTTCCCGGACGGCCCCGGCGCGTGGCGGCGCTTCCTGCACCGGCGCTTCGACCACCTCCACTGGCACCACCACCGTGAGCCGTGGAACGGACGGCACATCAGCGGCACCCTGCACGACACCGCGCCCGTGGTGCTGGCGCTCGCCGTGCCGGCGATCCTGCTCCCACAGCCGGCGGGGGCCGTCTCGTTCGCGTCGTTCCTGCTGAGCTATCTGGCGGAGGAGTGGGTGCACCTGAGCGTGCACTTCTGCAGCTTTCGCGGCCGCTACTTCCAGTACATTCGCCGTCACCACCTCTACCACCACGGCTCGCGCGTCGGCCCCTTCGCCTTCGGCCTCACCAGCGGTGTCTGGGACCGCGTGTACGGGACCCACGTGCCGCCGCTCGCGGCGCGTCGTCGATTCGCGACCAGCAACGTTCCGGCCGAAGACCGTGGTCCCGCCACGTACTACGGCGACCATCCGGACATGTCCAGAGGGTGTTGATGGCCCGCATCCTCATCCTGGGTGCCGGCGGGTCCCTCGGTCGCCACGTGCTGCGCCAGGCGCTCGCGGCCGGCCACGACGTCACGGCCTTCCTCCGCACGCCGTCAAAGCTGCCGCCCGACGTCGAAGGGCGGGTTGTCGTCCACACCGGGGACCTCACCGTCGCGTCCCCGGTCGATCTTCTCGAAGGACAGCACGCCCTGATCAATTGCGCCGGCCAATTTGCCGGACGGGACGCGTTCGTTTCACTGATCGACCGGGTGGTCAGCAGCGTGGACTCGCTTCCGTTGGCGGTGCAGCCGGTCTGAACAAGGTCCCGGCATTCGCCCGCGCCGTGCCGAGCCCGTTGCTGCTGCCAGTCTTCGCGTGGCTGATTCCTCAGATGATCGTGCCGTACGCAGACGCGGCTGCCCTCATGCTCGCCAACCTCGATCGCGGGAGCGCCATGTCGCGCCATCGGGTCGGTCTGGCGCTGCCCGTGGGCATGCGGGGTCGGAAGCCGCAGTGGGCGGCCAAAGTCAATCCGCAATGATCAAGGGTCGAACTGCGCGCCCATCTCCGGATCGTACGGGCGGCTCGAACCCGCGTCCGGCGAGCGGCGCCCTGTTCCCTACGGGCGGGGTACGCGCCGGCGGAACGCGTGCTTGTCGATCCCGAGGCGACGAATGCGCGCTTCCAGCGTGCTAGGAGGAACGCCGAGCGTCTCGGCCGCGCCTTCGGCGCCGTGAACCTTGCCGCGGCTGGCCGCCAGCGCCTTTTCGATCTGCTGCCGCTCGTCGCCCGGGATCTCATGCTTCGGCTCCGCGACGTCGAAGCCGAGGCTGGGAAGCTCGAAATCGCGAAGGCCGAGGACGTTTCCTCGAGCGAGGATTACCGCGCGCTCGACGACGTTCTGCAGCTCGCGGATGTTGCCTGGCCAGGGATACGCGCACAGCGCGGCCATGGCTGACTCGTCGATCGCGCGGATCTTCTTTCCAACCGTCCGCGAGTGTCGACTCACCCAGTACTCGGCCAGGATCGGGATATCCTCGGCCCGCTCGCGCAGCGCGGGCACGTGGATCGGAAAGACGTTGAGCCGGAAGAAGAGGTCGGAGCGGAACTTCCCCTCGCTCGCTGCTTCCTCCAGGTTCCGGTTGGTGGCCGCGACCACGCGCGCGTCCGTCCGCAGCGTCTCGCTGCCGCCCACGCGCTCGAACTCGCGCTCCTGGAGGACGCGCAGCAGGGAGACCTGGACCGGCGGCGGGAGCTCCCCGACCTCGTCGAGAAAGATCGTGCCCCCGTTGGCCAGCTCGAAGCGGCCGCGCCTCCGTTCCAGGGCGCCGGTGAACGCCCCCCTCTCGTGCCCGAACAGCTCCGAGGCGACCAGCCCTTCGGGGAGCGCGGCGCAATTCACCTTCACCAGGGCGCGCTTCGCGCGCGGCGACCCGGCATGGATCGCGCGGGCGACGAGCTCCTTTCCCGTCCCCGTCTCGCCGTCGATCAGCACGGTCGAGTCGGTCCCGGCCACGCGCGCGACCCGCTCCAGCACCTCGCGCAGCCGTGGGGAGATCCCGATGATTCCGCCCGCCGCCGCCGTCGCGCCGATCTCCTCTCGAAGGGCGACGTTCTCGTCCTCGAGCTGGGACTGGAGCTTGTGGATCTCCTCGAAGGCGAGCGCGTTCGCGACCGCGCTGGTGACCGGCCGGGCCACGTCCTCGAGGATCGACACCTCGTTGGGCGTGAAAGGCGCCCGCTTCGTCCGAGCGACCACCATGGCGGCTACGAACTCATCATCCATTGTCAGTGGTAGCAAGACTGCGCACTCGGCACCGGCAATCTTCAGACCCGCCCCGTCGGCGCGCGGGTCGGTGCTGACGTGGTCGAGGACCAGCGTCCGGCGGTCGCGCTCCATGGCGTCCCGCAACAAGGGACTATGGGGCCATCTGTCCCCCGTGCCGCCGGCTGCGTCCGAGAACCGCCGCACGTAGGCGTCCTGGCCCTCGCCGGGGGCCCGGGGAGCAGTCCGGAAGTAGATCGCGCGAGCCCGGACTGTCTCGCGCTCGTGCGTGACCACGCCGAGCAGATCGATCGGTACGAGGTCTTCGAGCGCGCTCGCCACGGCGTCCAGCACGCCCGACAGGTGGCGTTTGGAGTTCGCCGCGTGCGCCACGACCAGGAGCGCCCGGTACTTCGCCTCGCCCGACCACGGACCGTCCATGACCTGTTGCACCAACTAAGCCCATTTCATCCGCCGATGCAAGCCCGGAAGCCGCAGGCTCGTCCGTCACATCGAGGGCCACCGGTACCACATCTGGTTGCGAATTCGCCGCGAGGATTCGCGACCCTTCCATGTCCGACCATGCCCGCGAACGCGCCTACGGGTGGGCGCGACCTACGGGCCACGGCGCCGCCCGCGGCACGAGAGTTGCCATATGGTCGGGCAGGAGGCGAATGACACTCGCAGACCAAGTGACATGAAGAGACCTCAACGGCCGTTCGTCGCCGTTCCGGGGCGGCGCGCCGCGGGTCCACGGGACGCGGGGCGACGAAGCGGGCGGGTCATGATCGTCGAGGATCCGGCTGCGCCCAGGCGTGCGCGCGTCATCGGGTCGTTGACGGGCGATGCCATCAGGATCCTCGTCGATGCCGTCGACCGTGGCGTGGCCGTCCTCGATCTGTCCGAGGTCGACCAGGTCGACGATGCCGCCGTGCGCGTCCTGGCACGGCTGTGTCCGCGGCGTTGCTCGATCGTGGAGTGTCCCCGGTGGCTCGAGCTGTGGCTTGCCACGCGTGCGGGGCGACGCACACACTTGAACTCGGACGCCGCATTCGAAACGTTCGCGGCTGCCGCCAGGCCGTGGCGGCGGCGGCGGACCTAGAAGGCCCTTTTCCTCGCGCACGGCCCCGCGCTGCTCGTCTCTACGAGATGCTCCCGGTGGCCGACCACGTCAAGCACTCACGGTTCCATCGTAATTCCGTTGCGAATCCGCGACGCGGTGTCGCATCCGGCCTCGGCATTGCCTGACTATCCCAGGCCGTTCCAACGACTTGCGCGCCGCACGCGTGTGGCACGGTTGCTGAAGGGACAGTGCGCAGCGACGATGGGTCGCTTGGAGGTCAGGAGGAAGTCATGAAGGGCAAGGCGCGGTCATACCTCGACGGTTTCGGAGCGGTCGGCAGCGTTCTCGATCTGGACGCCGCGACGCGGCTGGAGATCGTGGAGGCGCTCGACCCCGAGCGGCAGGACCCGTTGGTCAACCCGTGGAAGCGGGGCTACCACGCCGCCATCCGGAGGGCGTTGGGTCACTGATGAGCACCGCAAAGTTGACCGTGCCGCAAGCAGCGTGTGGGTGCGCGAGGCCGCCGGCGCCGCGGAAGCGGGTAGCGCAGATGACGGAAGAGGAGAAGACGCGCGCGCTGCTCGTGGACGAGCTGACCGGTCTCGGCAACCGCCGGGCCTGGGAAGACCGTGAGCGGTTGCCCGTCCTGGCCATGCTCGACGTCGAGGGCCTCAAGTGGGTCAACGACAACCTGGGCTGGCCGGCCGGCGACGAGCTGCTGCGAGCGGTGGCGGCGGCCATCCGCGCCGAGGGTGTGCGCGCCTACCGCCTGGGCGGCGACGAGTTCGCGTTCGAGGGTGCGGAGGAGGCCGTGGTGGCGGTGCAGATCGAACGGATCCGGGGCCGCCTGCGTGACGCGTCGATCGAGGTCAGCCGCGATGGCTCCTGTCGCCGGCTTCGGGGGCCGCGCATCCACGCCGGGATAGGCCGGTCGCTCGACCAGGCCGCCTCCGTGCTCCGCGACGCGAAGAAGACCGGCGTTGCCTCGGGCGAGCGGGCGGCGCGGGGGACACGGCCGCGCGGGCTGGCAGAGGTGGCCGTCGCGCCTCGCTCCGGCCCACAGACGGCTCCAGGGCTGGTTTCGCGCGTGGCTGCGGTGTTCGATGCGGTCCGCCGCTTCCTGGGTCGCGCGGACGGGCCCACGTACCGCTTCTACCTGCGGGCGCTGCGCGAGGCGGACCACGCCTTCGACAACGGGACGCGGGGCAGCACGAGCCGCATGAGCCTGGATTGGCTGGTGCGCAACGCGCGCCGGACGTTGTCTTGAGACGGGAGGGGAATATGCCGACGAGACGGGTTGGATCGGGAGCAGCCTGGCGGACCGGCCTGTTGCTGGTGTGGCTGTCCGCGGGCGCCGCGACCTCGCCCTCGGTGGCCGAAGAGACAAGTCCACGGCCTGGTCCGACGCCCGGCCCGGCCTCCGTGCGCACGGTGGTCATCGGCCCGCAGTATCGGGCGGGAGCCTTACACCGCTGGCTCTGGGGCGCGGACTACCGCGATCTCTTCACGACGCCGGTGGAGCTGCCGGTCCTGGACCTGCGCTCCTACGCCGGGGGGCTGACACCCACGGGCCCGTTGGGGCACGGTCAGACCCAGGCCCTCGGCTTCAAGGGCGCCGACGGCCGGGACTACACGTTCCGCTCGGTGATCAAGGACCCGACGGAGCACCTCCCGGTCGACCTGCGCGAGACGCTCGCGCGGAGGGTCCTCATCGACCAGATGGCCTCGGGCCATCCCGCGGGTCCTGTTGTCGCTCCTGGACTCCTGCGAGCCACCGGCGTCCTCCACAACGAGCCGCAGCTCGTCGTGATGCCGGACGATCCCGCGCTCGGCGAGTACCGGGCATCGTTCGCCAACGTCGTGGGGAACATCGAGGAGTGGGGCGGCAGCCCGTCCTTCGGTGGGACGACCGAGACGATCGACGGCGAAGAGATGTGGAAGAGATTGCGCCAGAGCCCCGAGGTCCGCCCGGATTCGCGCGCCTACCTGAAGGCGCGCCTGGTCGACCAGCTCATGGGCGACTGGGACCGCAATCGCGGCCAGTTCCGGTGGGGCAAGCTGCCGGGCGAGAAGCTCTGGCAGCCGATCCCGGAGGACCGCGACCAGGCCTTCGTGCGCTTCGAGGGCCTCTTCAACTGGTTCATGCGTCCGCAGCTCCCCCTGATCGTGAAGTTCGGCCCCGAGTACTCCAAGGTGGCCGGCCTGACCTACGACGGCTGGGACGTGGACAAGCGGATCCTCGCCGGCCTCGAGTGGGCGGTCTGGGGCGAGGTGGCAAAGCAGCTGCAGGCGGAGCTGACCGACGAGGTCATCGACGCGGCGGCGCGGCGCCAGCCGCCGGAATTCTACGCGAAGGACGGCGCGCGCCTGGTCGCGGGCCTGAAGAGCCGGCGCGACGGCCTGGCCGCGCAGGCGCAGCGGTTCTACCGCTACATCAATAAGGATGTGGACGTCTTCTGCACTGACGTCCACGAGCTCGTGGCCGCCCGGCGCTTCGAGAACGGCGACCTCGAGCTGAGCGTGAGCCCGGCCTCCGCGGAGGGCGGGCCGCTCGGTGAGCCGTACCTCCACCGCCGCTTCGAGGCCAAGCTGACCCATGAGGTCCGCGTCTACCTCTACGGCGGCAACGACAAGGTGGTGGTGACGGGCGGGCGGCACGGAGGCGTGCTGCTGCGCGTCGTGGGGGGCGACGGCGTCGACGTGCTGAACGACTCGGAGGGTGGGGGCACCCGCTTCTCGGCGGCGCAGGACCATTCCGAGAGTCAGTATCGGGTGGCGGCGGGACCCGGCACCCACTGGGACCGCCGGCCCTATCCGCCCCCGCCGCCCAACAAGCGTGCCGACTGGATCCCCGCCCGCGACTGGGGCCGGGTGACGGGCCCGCTGTTCCTGGCGTCGTTCGGCAGCGACTACGGCCTGCTCGTCGGCGGTTCGCTCAACACCGTGGGCTACGGCTTCCGGAAGGACCCGTGGTCGGACAAGCAGAGCCTGCGGCTTCTCTACTCGACGAAGGAAACGGGGTTCCGGGGCACGTATCTGGGCCAGTTCCGCTTCGAGAACTCGCCCCTGCGGATCGGCGTGGCGGCCCTCGGCTCGGGCATCGAGGTCGCCCGCTTCTTCGGGAGCGGCAACGCGACGACGTTCGAGGGAGACAAGGACACCTTCAAGCTGGAGCAGGACCGCTTCGAGCTCGAGCCGGCCCTGATCTACGGGGTCAATGCCGACTTCGACGTCTCCCTCGGACCCGTCGTGAAGTACGACCATACCGAGCCCCGGGACAACCCCGTGCTGAGCGGCGAGCCGTTCTACGGCCAGGGAGACTTCACGCAGGTCGGCGCTTCCGCCCGCTTCCGATTCGATGGGACGGACCACCTGGCGCTCCCGCACAAGGGCGTGTTCGTCACCGGGACCGGCCGTTTCTACCCCGCAATCGCCGACACCACGGACGCCTTCGGAGAGGTCCACGGGGAGGCGCGCGCGTACCTGTCGACCCCCCACGAGCGAGGCATCACTCTCGCGTTGAAAGCCGGCGGCCAGAAGGTCTTCGGCACGTATCCCTTCTTCGAGTCGGCGTTCATCGGAGGCAAGACGCCGTTCAGCCTCCTCGAGGTCGGGGGCGGGTCGTCGGTGCGAGGCCTTCCCGCGCAGCGCTACGCCGGCGACGGCAGCGCATACGGTGGGGCCGAGCTCTATCTTCCGGT
>DAINRN010000158.1:0-7503 GCA_036741815.1 Acidobacteriota bacterium | reverse complement strand
GCGGCGAGTTCGTCGGCGAGATCGCCCTTCTCACGACCTCGAAGCGGACGGCGGGCAGAGATCGACGCACGAGGGGGAGCACGCGCGTGGCGAACCAGGACACGGCGTCCACGTTGGCGAAGTAGCCGAGGTTGCCGGTGAAGACGACGCGGCCCTTCTCGCGCGGCCCGCGGCCGAAGGGGAACCGCGCGGCATCTACGCCGTTCGGCACCACCGTCAGGTTCGGCGGGGCGCCCAGCGCGTCGCGGTCGGCAGGGGACGCCACCACCGCCTGCTCCGCCTGCGCGCACACCCTGCGCTCGTAGTCGCGCAGGCGTCCCGCCTCCAGCCGCGCCAGCCAGCGGCCGGGCCCGCGGTCACGCGCCGCCCGTCGCTCCATGCCGAGGGTGAGCGCGTCCACGAGGTCCACCACACGCGCCCGCGCGGGGCAGTCCGCGAGGTGGGGCGCCATGCGCGCGAGCTGCACGTGCGCCACGTCGTAGGGGCCGTCCGCGTCCGCGCCCAGGCCGCGCAGCGCGCGCGCCATGGCCGGCGCGTCGTAGAGCGCGGCCTGCAAGGGCAGCCTGGAAAGGCCGCGCCGCGCCAGGTTCAGGGCCATCGTTGCCCGCCCGAGCGGGACGGTGACGACCCGTTCGCAGTGGCGGGCCACCTCTTCGCGATCTTCCGGCGCCGGCGGCCGGTCCGTGAAGGCCACGAGCGTGACCCGGTGCCTCCGGCCCAGGATGCGGAGCTGGTGGAAGGCCCGGAGCTGGTCGCCGCGGTGCGGCGGGTGCGGGAAACGCCCGGTGAGGAAGAGGATTCGCACGTCGGAGGAGGTCCGCGGCCGATGCTACTACGGGCCGCCGCGCGGCGCCGGAACCCGTTTGACAAGGTGCGCGCCGAGCGGCGACGATCCGAGCCCATGCCCCAGGGCTCGCCTCGCGCGGGCGCGTCCGGTCCCGCGGTCTGCACCATCATCGCCAAGAACTACCTGGCCTACGCGCGGGCGCTGGTGAAGTCGCTGCGCCGCTTCCACCCCGACCTCGCCGTCTACGTCCTCTTCGTGGACGACGCCACGGGCTTCGTGGACCCCGCGCAGGAGGACTTCACCCTGCTCGGGCTGGACGTGCTCGACCTGCCGCGGCGCCAGGAGTTCCTGTTCCGCTACGACGTGATGGAGCTGAGCACCGCGGTGAAGCCCTACCTGCTGCAGTGGCTGTTCGACCGCGGGCACGGCAAGGTCCTGTACCTCGACCCCGACATCTGGGTCTTCGCGCCGCTCGACGACCTCTTCGCCTGGCTGGAAGACGCGGACGTGCTCCTCACCCCGCACCTCACCGGTCCCCTCGGCGACGGGAAGTACCCCGACGAGCGCGACATCCTCCTCTCCGGGACGTACAACCTCGGCTTCCTCGGGATCGCCCGCGCGCCGCAGGTGGAGGGGCTGCTCGCCTGGTGGGGCGACCGTTGCGAGTTCTACTGCGTCTCCGACATCACGCATGGCATGTTCGTGGACCAGCGGTGGATGGACCTGACGCCGGGCCTCGTGGACCGCGTGCGGATCGTCCGCCATCCCGGGTACGACCTCGCGTACTGGAACCTCAAGCACCGCCGCCTCACGGGAGCGTCCGCGGCCCCGCTCGTCAACGACGAGACGGTGCGCTTCTACCACTGGAGCGGCTTCGACCCGCGCAAGCCGACGGCGCTCTCCAAGCACCAGAACCGCTACCCGCTGATCGAGACCGAGCCCCTTCTCTCGATGGCGCGCGAGTACAGCGAGGAGCTTCTGGCCGCGGGGTACCGGGTCAGCTCCGGCTGGCCGTACGGCCTCGGCGTGTTCAAGGACGGCCATCCCATCTCGCGCGACATGCGCGACCTGTTCCGCGAGGTTCCGCCCGGGCGCTTCACGGACCCCTTCGAGCCGGCGGGAGAGGAGTCCTTCGTGACCTGGGCGGTCACCCCGCCGCCGGCCGGAGGGCCCGCCCCGCTCGTCGAGCGGTTGCACCGCACCTGGACGCGCCTGGACCGGTCGCCCCGCTGGCGCCGCTCGCTGCCCGTGCGGGCGTTGCGCAAGCTGGCTCGGATGGCTCTGTACCCGTTGCGCGAGGCGCTGGGCCGGCGCGCGCCGCTGCCGCCCCTGGCGGGCCAGGTCCTGAGCCGCCGGCCCGACGTCCAGCAGGCCTTCGCCGTTCCTGGCGGCGGCGTGGACCGCCTGGAGTTCCTGCGCTGGCTCTCCACCGACGCCATCACCCACCACAAGCTCAAACCCGCGTGGTGCGCGCGCTGGCTCGAGCACGCGGAGGGCGTGGGGGTCATGCGGCGGCTCCTCGACTTCTACGACGCGGATCGGGAGCTCCAGTCGCGCTTTCCGCTGGCCTTCGTGGACGAGCACGACGCCGCGGCCTTCCTGGCCTGGCTCGATGCGCACGGCGTGGAACGGGGCCTGCCCGCCTCGGCCGTGGCCCGGGCGCGGCGCCTGTTCGCCGCGCACCCGGTGGCCCGCGTCCGCGAGATCTACCGGAGCCGGCCCGACGTGATGTCGGCCTACCCGGACGCGCTCGCCTGGCCCCCCAGCACCGGCTTCGTGTCGTGGCTCCATCAGTCGGGGATGCGGGAGCACGGCGTGGGCGAGGACTGGGTCCTGTTCTTCGAGCGCGCGCAGCAGCAGCACGTGTGCCTGCGCGTGGGCGCCCTCTATGGTGAAAACGCCGACTGGCAGTCCCTGCATCCCCTCGGGCTCTCCCCGTTCGGGCGGCGCGGGCTGCTCGAGTGGCTGAAGGGCGCGGAAGGGTCGCGCGCCGGCCTGTCCCTCGCCACCGTGGACCGCCTGTGCCCGCCCGCGCTGGAGAGCCCGCTGGAGGCGCTGCGCCAGCTCCACGCCGCCGACGCGGAGGTCGGCGCGCTCTTCCCGCGGGCCTTCGAGGACGCGGACCAGATGGAAGGCCTGCTGTCGCGCGTGCGTGGCGACGCGGAGCGGCTGGGCCTGGGGCCCGAATGGCTGGAGCGCCTGGCGAGCGAGGTGCCCCGGCTCAGCCTGCACCGGGGCGCGACCGTGGTGGGCTACCTCCGCACCGAGTCGGGGATGGGCGAGCTGTCGCGGTCCACGATCCGCGCCCTGCGCGCGGCGGAGTACCCGATCACCACCGTGGACGTGGACGACGCGCCCCAGCGCCAGCTCGACCTTTCGGTGGCGTACCAGGACCAGGGCAACCCGTTGCCGTTCACGATCGTGCACGTCAATGCGCCGGAGGCGGTGCGCCACGCGGAGTGGCTCCGGCCCTGGCTCGAGGACCGCTACGCGATCGGCTATTGGGCCTGGGAGCTATCGGAGCTGCCCGAGAACTGGGCGGAGGCGTTCGCGATGTTCCGCGAGGTCTGGACGTGCAGCGTCCATGCCGCCACCGCCATCGGCCGCTCCGCGCCCGTGCCCGTGCAGGCGATGTGGCCGGCCCTGCCCGACGCCGGGCCCTCGAGCCTGCGGCGCGAGGACGTCGGGATCCCGCCCGACCGGTTCGCCTTCCTCTTCGCCTACGACCTGCTGAGCGAGACCGAGCGCAAGAACCCCCTCGGGCTGCTGAGCGCGTTCCGCCAGGCCTTCCGCAAGGACGACCGCGTGCAGATGGTCCTCAAGGTCACGAACGGCGACCTTCGCCGCGACGACCTGGCGCGCCTGGTCGACGCCGCCGACGGCCTGCCCGTGACGGTCATCGACCGCTACCTCTCGCGCCCCGACGTGATGGCGCTGATCCGCCGGTGCGACGCCTACGTGTCGCTGCACCGGGCGGAGGGCTTCGGCTACACGCTGGCCGAGGCCATGGCGCTGGGCCGCCCGGTCATCGCGACCTATTACTCCGGCAACGTCGACTTCATGACGCCGTGGAACAGCTTCGCCGTGCCCTACCGGCTGGTCGAGATCCCCGAGGACCGCGGCCGGTACCGCAAGGGCGTGCTGTGGGCGGAGCCCGACCAGGCCGCGGCGGCGGCGATGATGCGCGCGGTCTTCGAGGACCGGGAGGGGTCCGCGGAGGTGGCGCGGCGCGGCCGCGAGGACGTGACCCGCCTCCTCTCCGCGCCCGCCTGCGGCGCGCGCATGGTGGCCCGGCTCCGGACGGTCGGCCGCCGGCAGCCGTCGCGCACGGAGGCCCTGCCCCTGCCGCCGGCGTTGGCCGAGGCCGACAAGTAGCGGCGTCTCAGGGAAGCAGGCGGGCCAGGTCGGGCTGCGCCGCCGCGCGCAGGCGCAGGTCGGGGTCCGCGGCCACCGCCTCGGCCAGCGCCTTGCGGGCGGCCGCGCGGTTGCCCGCCGCCGCCTCCCGCAGGGCCAGCTCGTAACGGGCGGCGCCGAGGTTCTTGCGGAGCAGCGCGTTCGCGGGGTCGAGGCGCAGCGCCTCGGCGAAGGCCCGGGCCGCCGCCTCGAGCTTTCCGACCCGGCCGAGCGCGGTGCCGAGGTTGGACCAGGCCGCGGTACGCCGCGGCTGGAGGCGCGCCGCCTCCATCCAGTGCGGCACCGCCGCGGCGTTGTCGCCGGCGCGCGTCAACGCGTCGGCGAGGGCGTAGTGGGTCTCGGCCTGCTCCGGGTCGAGCTTCACGGCCTCGCGCAGGCGGGCGGCGGCGGCCCGCGGATCGCCCTTCTTCAGCAGGGCCACGCCGGAGCGCAGCGTCGCGAAGCGGTTCTTCGGGTCGCGTGCGAGGACGTCGTCGAACCGGCGCAGGGCGGAGGCGAAGTCGCCGCCGCGCAGCAGGCCTTCGGCCTCCATGAGGGTGTTGCGCTCCGCGACGCGGTCCTTCGGGTCCGGCAGGCCGGGCGGGGGCTCGCCGCCGGCCGGGGCCCCGCCCACGTAGCCGAGCGCGCGCAGGCTCTCCAGGACCTGCGGGTCCGCGCTGCGCTCGGCCGCGGCGGCCGGCAGCCGCTCGAAGCGCCCGAGCAGCGCGGCGAGCTCCGCCGCCCGCGTGGGCATCTTGGCGGCGAGGTTCCGCGTCTCCCCGGGGTCCTGCGCGAGGTCGTAGAGCTCGGGCTTCGGAGCGGCCACGTACTTCCAGCCGCCGTGGCGCACCGCCGCCAGCGGGGACCAGCCGTAGGTGATCCAGGGCTGCCGCGTCTCCACGTAGGCGGGCTCCGGCGCCGGCCGTCCGCCGGAAAGGAGCGGCTGCAGGCTGACGCCGCCCGTGTCCGGGAGCGCGGGCAGGCCGGCCAGGTCCAGGATCGTGGGCAGCAGGTCGACGAGGCGGGCCGGCGAGTCGCTCCGCGCGGGAGGCACACGGCCGGGGAAGCTGACGATGGCCGGAACGACCACCGTGGTGTCGTAGATGAAGAAGCCGTGGGCGCGCTCCTGGTGCTCGTCCAGGCTCTCGCCGTGATCGGCGGTGAACACGGTCAGCAGCGGCTGACCGTCCGTCCGGGGAAGTCCCGCGCGCAGCCGCCCGATGGCGTGGTCCACGTACGCGACCTCGCCGTCGTAGGCGCCGCGCGGTCCCGGCCGCCAGAAGGCGCGCGGCGGCGTGTACGGATCGTGGGGGTCGTAGTAGTGGACCCAGAGGAAGAACGGCCGCGGGGCATCGCGCAGCCACGCCAGCGCGGCCGCCGTCGTGTCCGGCGCGGGGCGCTCCAGCCACCCTTCCGCCCCCACGGGCAGCGTGTCGTCGTAGCGGTCGAAGCCGCGGTCCAGGCCGAAGAGCGCGCGGAGCGGGTAGCCGCTGACGAAGGCCGCGGTGGCGTAACCTTGGGCGCGCAGGCGCTCGGCCAGGGTGGGCGGCGAGGTCCCGAGCACCTGGCCGTTGTCGCGCACGCCGTGGCGGCGCGGCAGCATGCCGGTCATGAGCGAGGTGTGGGCGGGAAGCGTGAGGGGGACCGGGGTCACGACCGTCGTCAGCGCGAGGCCTTCCCCGGCCAGCGCGTCGATGGCGGGCGTCTCGTTGCGCCCGGCCACCCAGCCCAGGCTGTCCGCGCGCAGCGTGTCGACGGTGATGAGCAGGATGCTGGGGCGCGGCGCGCGCGGCGGCTCCGGCGTTTCCGCGACCGCGGACGCTGCCAGCGACAGGACCACCCCGAAGGCGAAACCCTGTATCCGGCGCCGCTGCGCCGCGGGGCGGGGGATCATCCACCGCCGATGATACGATGTCCGTTCCCCCTGTCCGAGCGATGAGCCGATCGAGCGCCGGCGATGCGTTCTCGAGCCCGCGGGGTCTCCTCTGGCTGCCCGTGGCAGGCGTGGCGCTGGGACAGCCCTTCGTGTGGCCGGGCATCACCGTGGCCGACGTCTGCCTGGGGCTGTTCGTGGCCGCGGCCCTCGTCGCGCTGGGCCGGCGCCTGCCGCCGCCCCCGTTGCCGTCGTGGGCGCCGTGGCTGGCCGCCTTCTGCGCATGGGCCCTCCTGGGCGGCCTCTTCCTCATGGCGCGCAGCGAGCCCGGCTTCTCCGTCCTGGAGTTCGGGAAGTCGGCGAGCAAGCTGGTCTTCTATTCGACGGCGGCGGTGACCCTGGCCCTCGTGCTGCGCGGGGAAACCGAGGAGCGCGCGCAGCGCGTGGTGCTCTGGAGCTTCGCGGCGGCCGCCGCCGTGGCCGTGGCGCTCTACGCCGGCATGGTGGCGGGGCTGCCCCTGGCCCGGGACCTCGTCTGCGGCGAGGCGGAGTGGTGCAACGCGGCGTACTACTACGAGCGCCGGTGGTTCGGCGACAGCAGCCCGCGGGGCCTGCGCGAGGACGTCTTCGTCCGCGCGGTGGGGCTGGGCAGCGAGCCCTCGCGGCTGGGCCTCCTGATGTCGCTCGCCCTCGGTTATCTGCTCCTCGGCACGCGCGGCTCGTGGCGGCGTCCCTGGCCGCTGGCCCTCATCGCGGCCGCCGCGGTGCTCGCCTTCTCCCTGGCCGGCTACGCGTTGCTCGTCCCCGTGCTCGTCCTGGCGGCCTGGCGCCTCCTCGGGGAGGAAAGGGGGGTCCGCCGCGGGGCGGCGCTGGCCGCGCTCGCGGGCTTGGTGATCCTGATCGCGGTGCCTCCGGTGCGCGCCACGCTCGAGGGGCCCATCGGGCGGCGCGCGCAGCGGCTGTTCTCCGGGCAGGGCGGCGACGAGTCCGCCCGGCTGCGGCTCGTCGGGAGCTGGGACATGGCGCTGTCCCTCGTCGAGCGCCATCCCCTCGTCGGGATCGGCCTGGGGCATTTCGACCGGCGCGTGCCCGAGATCCGTGACCGGCTGCCCGGCGCACAGGCCCTCGACGACAAGGTGCAGGGGTGGAACGCCCTCGCCTACGTCCTGGCCACGACCGGGGTGGCGGGCCTGCTGCTCTTCGTCTTCTCCTGCTACGCCGCGCTGCGGCGCCGGCCGGCCCTGGCCCTGGTCTTCCTGATCGGGATGTTCGCGGACGGAACGGTCCTGGGGCCCGCGTTCTGGGTGTTCCTCGCGCTGTACGCCGACGCCGGGGAGCGGGACGCCGCGCGCCGGATCAGCGCGGCGCCTCCGGGATGATCTTCGTCATCACGCCGGAGAGCCGCGACTTGGTCCCGCCGCGGCCGATGCTCTCCAGGTAGTAGTAGTAC
>DAINRN010000157.1:0-7514 GCA_036741815.1 Acidobacteriota bacterium | reverse complement strand
CGGGTGGAGTTGTAGGGCTGGTGGGCGCTGTAGGATCTCGAACCTGTGACCACGCCTGGGCGTGGTCCGGAGAGGTCTAGTACTTCAAAGGGCCGGTACTGAGAACGTATGCGCCTCAGTCACCGCCAGGCGTCCTCTTGGACGCCTGGCGGCGCGCGAACGCCTGCAACGCCCGGTCCTGTCTCTGGACTTCCTTGGCCTGCCCCCGAACGCGTGGGTCGCGGATGAGAGTCGCGAGCCGCTCGCCCACCTCTTTGCCCCCTGATACGGCGAGGGTGAGGGCATGATCCATCCAGTCCGGGTGCAGGTTGGCCAGGATCGCGACGTCGTACAGGTCGTGAGAAGACCCGGCCCTGAGCTTCAGGCGCATGAGGGTATCGGGATCGACCACGCGTAGCCGTTGACCGCGGACGAGAAGATCCACGAAGCGCGCTGGCTCGAGTGGGACCAGGGCGGGCAACACGTCAAAGGGCACCGCGTCTGCCGGTCTGGAGCCGACCGGGATGACGCCCTTCAAGCAGTGGAAGTCGCCCTCGACCACGTCCCCCTTGAAGAGCCGGACCGTCACCCCACTCTCCGCCAGACGCCTTCGGGCCTCGGCGAGTGGCATCGTGACGATCACGTCGACGTCCCGCGTTCCGCGTACGAAGCCGTAAGCGTTCACCGCCATGCCGCCGGCGATGGCGCAGCCCTCCTCGCCGAGGATTCGGAGCAGCTGCCCCGCGGCCTTCACGAACTTCCCGGCGGCCATCGAACCCGCTACCGAACCGCGGCCGCGAGCGCCGCACCGAACTCCGAAAGCTCTTCCGCCTCCAGAAGGCGCTCCGCCATGCGCTCTCGATCGTTCGCGCTGGTGGGCAACGCAGACGAGGGCGAGAGCAATGCGAAGAGGATGCTCCTGTCCATCGTCGAGACCGCGAGACCTTTCGGAGTGAGATCGTAGTAGATGCGCGCTCGCCCGCCGCGGCGCCCCCTTGGCGCCAGGCGGACGGCCTTGACCAGGCCCTCGGCCTCGAGCTCCTTCAACACCGGGTAGACTCGCGCGGGAGCAAGGTGGACACGGCCGGCGGAGGCCCTTTCGAACCGCCGGATGAGGTCGGAGCCATAGCCGGGCGCCTGGCGAAGAATCTGTAGCAGCGCGGCGCGAGTCGTCACAGGGCCGGTCACGGCAACGATTATACTCCTGATCGGAGTAAAACTGAACCACGGGCGGACCGACGCACGACCGCATGGAGCCACGGCACGACCGCAGAGACGGAGGACGGGCGGCCCGTCAGCCCGCCGGCCGACGCGGATACGTAAGTCATTGAAGGATGGTGGGCGCTGTAGGATTCGAACCTACGACTTCCACCGTGTGAAGGTGGCACTCTACCGCTGAGTTAAGCGCCCGACGATCTTGCAGTCTAAGCCCCGCGGCGCGAGAGCGTCAAGCCTCCACGAGAGCCGTCGGCGGCGTCACAGCCGCGGCGGCTCGGGCAGCGGCTCCTCCCCGGACGGCTGCGAGTACCCCGGGTTGTGCCACTGGCAGACCTCGATGGGCTCGGTCCCCGCGATGAACGACTCGGAGATCACCTTCGGGCAGTACGGGCCGGCCCGCAGCCCCGTCTGCGCGTCGATGTCCACGAAGACGATGTTGGTGGGTGGCACCGGCAACGGCCGAGGTGTCGTCCCCGCCAGCGCCCCCTTCATGAAGTCCACCCAGATGGGCAGGGCCGCCCGCGCCCCCGAGAGGTTCACGGGCGTGTTGTCGTCGTAGCCCACCCACACCACGCAGAGCAGGTCGGCGGTGAAGCCCGCGAACCAGGCGTCCTTCATGTCGTTCGTGGTCCCCGTCTTTCCCGCCGCGTCGACGTCCGCCGGGAAGCCCATCTTGCGGGCCTCGTAGGCGGTGCCCGACGTGATCACGCTGCGCATCATGTTCGTGACCAGGAACGCGGACTCGGCGTGGACGACACGCGGCGGCTTGGGGTAGTGCTGCTCGATCACCGACCCTCCGTCTTCGGTGACCTTCAGCACCGTGGTGGGCTCCACCTTCAGCCCCAGGTTGGCGAGCACGTTGAAGGCGGTGGCCATCTCGAGGGGCGTGGCTTCGAAGGACCCGAGCGCCACCGCCGGGTAGGGCTTGATGTTCTCGCCGATGCCCAGCTTCTTCGACCACAGGTCGGCCACCCTCTCGTAGCCCACCATCTCCGCGACCTTCACGGTGGCGTTGTTGAGGCTCAAGGCCAGGGCCTTGCGCAGGGTCACGTAGCCCATGTAGCGGCCCTCGTAGTTCTCGGGCGTGTACTCCTTGTTCCCGAAGAGGAAGGTCGAGGCCGAGTCGTCCACGACGGTGGCGGGGGTGATGGGCGGCAGCGACGGGTCGTCGAACGTGGCCTCGAAGGCGGCGAGGTAGACGAAGGGCTTGAACGTGCTCCCCGGCTGGCGCCGGGCCTGGGTGACGCGGTTGTACTGGCTCGTTCCGTAGGAGCGGCCGCCCACGAGGGCCACGATGGCGCCCGTCTGCGGGTCGAGGGCGATGAGGCAGCCCTGCAGCGGCCCCTCCTTGCTCTTCCGGCGGATCATCTTCTCGACCCGCTCCAGGCCGGACTGGAGGACGGACTGGGCCAGCGCCTGCAGCGAGAAGTCGAGCGACGTGTAGATGGCCAGGTTCTGGGTCTTGAGGTCGCGGGCGTCGTAGCGGGCCGCGAGCTGCTCCCGCACCAGGTCCACGAAGTACGGGGCCTCGGTGGTGTCCACCGACGGGGCCTGGATCTTCAGGGGCTGGGCCATGGCCGCTTCCGCGGTGGCGGCGGGGATGTACCCCGCGTCGGCCATGGCCCGCAGCACCTGGTTGCGGCGCTCGGTCGCGCGGTCGGGATGGCGGTAGGGGTTGTAGGGGTTGGGCGAGGCGATCATCCCCGCCAGCATCGCCGACTCCACCAGCGTGAGGTTGCCCACGTCCTTGTGGAAGTACATCCGCGCGGCCTCGCCCACGCCGTGGATGGAGAAGGATCCCACCTGTCCCAGGTAGACCTCGTTCAGGTACAGCTCCAGGATGTCCTTCTTCTGCGCGCGCCGCTCGAGGACGAAGGCGAGGAGGGCCTCCTGGACCTTGCGCTGCACCGTGCGCTCCGGCGTCAGGAAGAAGTTCTTGACGAGCTGCTGGGTGATGGTGCTGCCGCCCTGGATGTAGCTCTCCGCCCGGATGTTCTTGATGGCGGCGGCGATGATCCGGAAGGGATCGAGGCCGGGGTGGCTGAAGAACCGCCGGTCCTCGATGCCCAGCACCGCCTTGATCAGGCTGTCGGGCAGCTCCTCGTAGCGCACGAGCCGGCGCTTGTCCCGCTCTTCGAAGAGGTACGTGATGAGCTCCGGCTCCAGGGTGTGCGACGGGAAGAGCCGCTTGCTGTGCACGCCGCGCAGCTCCTTGACCTGGCTCTTGTCGAAGAGAACCGCGATGGGCTCGTCTCCGGTGCGGGGCACGAAGACGACCGACCCGGAGCCGACCATGAACTCGCCCTGGCCCGCGGGCGTGTCCGTCTTCTGCTCGTATTTCAGGCCGTTCAGGGTCTTCACCAGGCCGGAGACGGAGATGGGCAGCCCGGGGCGCAGGACGAGCGGCCGCGCGTACAGCCGCGACGGCGACATCCAGTGCTCGCCCTGCAGGCGCCGCTCCACCATCACGCTGTAGCGGAGGTAGTAGTAGATGAGGACGGACGAGCCGATCACGATGGGCAGGGTGATGATCGTGAGCAGCGTCAGCACCAGCCGGAGTCGTTCGGGGGAGTAGCTGTACCGGGCGGGCGGGGGCAACGCTTGATTATAGCGGGGTTGCGCTCCACGGCCGGCCGCCGCTACCATCGCCGCGAATGGCCCGCGGCGCGCTGTTCCTGCTGACCGCGGCGTCTTTCTCGACCCTGGCCCTCTCGCCCGCCTTCGCCCAGACGCGGCCGCTGCAGACCGAGGAGGCGTCCACCGCCCCCGCGGGCTCGGTGGTCCTCGAGGCCGGCGGGGACACCATCCGCGACGAACCCAACTTCCTGACCGGCGAGGAGCGCGACCGCTGGGACGCGCCGGTCCTGCGCCTCGTCTATTCGCCGGCGCGCAACGTCGAGCTGGACCTCGAATGGACGGTGCGCGTGGGCGCCGTCGACGATCCGACCTTCGGGAGCGTCTCCGACTACGGGGACGTGGCCCTACGGGCCAAGGTGAACTTCGTCGAGGAGCATCGGGGGGTACCCGCCCTCGGCGCGCGGTTCACGGTGACGCTGCCGGAGACGAGCTTCGGCAACGGCCTGGGTCCCAACGCCCTGCGCATGTCGGCGCAGGTCCTCGTCTCGAAGATCCTCGGCCGGACTGCCGTCCACGCCAACGCCGGCCTCGCCATCCACGACGAGGTCCTGCGGCCCCACGAGCAGCGGGACTTCTTCGCCTATGGGCTGGCCCTGGTCCGTCCCATCGGTGCCGCCGCGATCGTGGCCGAGGTGTCCGGCCGGGCGGGCGACGGCGCGCCGGGCGCGGAGGAGCGGTCGGAAGCCCGGGCGGGCTTCCGATTCGGCCAGGGCCGCCTACGGTGGGACGCCGCCGTGCGCCGCGGCCTGGCCGAGGCGGACGGTGGATGGGGACTGACGGCGGGCTTGGCCTGGACGATCGGGCATTAACGGCCTGCGAACTCGCCCCGGGGCGAGTTTCTCACTCGCCCTGACGAGGACTAGCTGAGCACCTCGAGCCTCACCTTGCCCGTGCCCGGGCCGATGAGGCCGATCTGGCGGGCCGCGCCGCGGGACAGGTCGATCACCCGGTGCGCGTTGGGGAAGCGGTCGTTGATGCGCACCACCACGCTGCGCCCGGTGGAGAGCAGCGTCACGCGGACGCGCGTGCCGAACGTGAAGGTCATGTGGGCCGCGGTCAGGTCGTCCTGGTCGAAGACCTCGCCGCTCGAGGTCTTCTTGCCGTCGTAGCCGGGACCGTACCAGGACGCGATGCCCTCCTGCACGAGACCCGCGGGCGGGTCCACTGCGGGTGGAAAGCGGAAGTGGCGCGGGCCGCAGGCGGTCGCGGCGAGCGTCACCGCCAGAGCGAGTGTGGGAATGCTGGACCGGTTGAACGGCCTGAAACGACGGGTTGATCGGCCAGAAATGGTGTTGTTCTGATATGTCACGAGATCGTGTGCACCCGCAGCATGTTCGTGGCCCCGGTGGTGTGGCTCTGGCCGGCGAGCATCACCACCTTGTCGCCGCTGGCGGCCAGGCCGCGCCGCTTCAAGAGCTCGTCGCCCTTCACGATCATCTCGTCCGTGGTGGCCGAGAATTCCGATTTGACCGGCACCACGCCCCACCACAGCGGCAGCCGCCGGTAGGTCTCGTCGTTGGGGGTGACGGCGGCGATGGCGGCCCGCGGCCGGTACGAGGAGACGAGGCGCGCCGTGGACCCGGATTCCGTGAAGGCCACGATCAGCTTGCAGCCCAGCTCCTCGCAGACGGTGTTGGCCACGCGGGCCAGGCTCCGCGCCACCTGGGCGCCCTGACCGGCCACGCCGCGGGTGTCGGTGGATCGCGTGGCGGCGCGGAGGCGGGTGGGGGCGCGCACGCTGAAGTGCTCCTCGGTGTAGTGCGCGATGCGGGCCATGGTCTCGACGGCGAGGACGGGGAAGCGCCCGGAGGCGGTCTCCGCGGAGAGCATGACCGCGTCGGTGCCGTCCAGGATGGCGTTGGCCACGTCCGAGGCCTCCGCCCGCGTGGGACGGGCGCTCTCGATCATGCTCTCCAGCATCTGGGTGGCGGTGATGCACACGCGCCCCGCGGCGTTGGCCATCTCGATGATCCGCTTCTGGAGGGTGGGCACCTCCTCCGTGGACATCTCCACGCCCAGGTCGCCGCGCGCCACCATCACGCCGTCCGTGGCCTCGAGGATGGCGGGCAGGTCGTCCATCGCCTCCCGCTTCTCGATCTTGGCGATGAGGGGGGCGGTGCCGCCCAGCGAACGGATCAGGGCCTTCGCCTGCTCTACGTCCACGGCCTGGCGCACGAACGAGAGGGCCACGTAGTCCACGCGGTGCTCGATGCCGAAGGCGAGGTCGCGCCGGTCCTTCTCCGTCAGGGCCGGGGTGGAGAGCTTCACGCCGGGCAGGTTCATCCCCTTGTTCGACCGCAGGGGCCCGCCGTGGACGACCACGCACTCCACCTCCTGGCCGGACGTCCGCACCACCTTCAGCTCCAGGTTCCCGTCGTCGAGTAGGATGCGGTCGCCCGGTGCCACGTCGGCGGGCAGCGGGTCGTAGGTGGTCGAGATGAGCCGGGCCGTGCCCTCCACGGTCTCGTCCGTGGTGATGGTGATCGAGGCGCCGTCCTCGAGCATGACCTCGCCGCCCCGGACCTTGCCCGTCCGGATCTTGGGCCCGGAGAGGTCCTGGAGCACGGCCACGGGCCGGCCGGCCGCGGCCGCGATCTCCCGCACGGTCTTCAGCACGGCCAGGTGGTCGGCGTGCTCGCCGTGGGAGAAGTTCAGCCGGACGACGTCGACGCCGGCCTGGACGAGGAGCTGGAGGACCTTGGGGTCGCGAGAGGCGGGGCCGATGGTGGCCACGATCTTCGTGTGTCTCACGCGCGCCACGAAGTATACTGCCAGCCTCCGCATGCGCAGGACCTTCTTCGCCGCCCTCGCGCTCGCCGCGGTCCTGCCGGCGCGGACCGCGTCTGCCGATCTGCCCGAGATCGTGGAGCGCGGCACGCTGCGGGTGCTGGTGGTGATCGACACCCGCCGGCCCGAGTTCTTCACCATGAACGAGGCGGTCCCCGGCTTCGACCGCGAGGTCCTGCAACGCTTCGCCCAGCTGCACCACGTGAGGCTGGAGCCGGTCCCCGTCCCCTCCTGGGACGCGCTCATCCCCGGGCTGCTGGACGGCAAGGGCGACCTCATCGGCGGCCGGTTCACGGTCACCGAGTCGAGGAAGAAGCTGGTGGCCTTCACCACCGAGGTGTTCCCGACCCGCAACGTCGTCTTCACGCGCCAGCCGCACCGCACGGTGCGCACCATCGAGGAGCTGCGGGAGGAGAAGGTGGGGACGATCAAGGGGACGAGCATGGCCGAGGCCATCGCCGCCGCCGCCGTGCCTCCGGCGCGGGTGGACGACGGGATACCTCCGGGGGGATTCGCCGAGGCCCTGAAGTCCGGCCGCATCACCGCGGCCGTCTGGGGCGTGGAGAGCGCCATCGCGGCCCAGCGCGAGGACTCCGCCATACAGATCGGCCTTTTCCTGGGACCGCCGAGCAGCCTGGCCTACGCCGTCCGGAAGGGAGACACCGCGCTGCTCCTGGCGCTGAACGACTACGTCTCCAACCTGCGCCGGACCCCCACCTGGAGCCGGCTGGTGGTGGACTACTTCGGCGCCGACGCCCTCGAGGTCCTGAAGAAGGCGCGGGAGTGACGCGAAATTGACACGCCCTGCTGCATCTGGGATAAACCGCCTGCCCTGAACGCCATGCTTCCCGCCTACGTCCCCATCCTGATCCTCGGCCTGGTGGCGCTGGGCT